>DJOC01000007.1:12907-16566 GCA_002439555.1 Caryophanales bacterium UBA6448
CATTCAATATCATAATGTGAAATATGTAGTGAAGTATATGCATCATCTTTAACAAGTCTTTCATTTAAGATTACGGCATCTTCATAGTTATAACCTTCGAATGTCATGAAGGCAACTGTCATATTTTTACCTAAAGCAAGTTCTCCCTTATCACAAGAAGGACCATCAGCAATAACTTGTCCAGCGTGAACTTTATCGCCTGCCTTAACAATTGGCCTATGGTTTACACAAGTTGAGGCATTACTTCTTTCAAAAGTTGAAAGATAATATGTATCACTTGATTTACCATTATTTATAACAATCTTTTTACTATCAGCATATTCAACTACACCAGCAGTTTTAGAAAGCACACAACTTCCTGATGATGATGCAGCAATATATTCAACACCAGTACCAACTATTGGAGCTTCACTTGTAAGAAGTGGAACTGCTTGTCTTTGCATGTTTGCACCCATAAGTGTTCTTTTTGCATCATCGAATTCCAAGAATGGAATACAGCTTGTAGTTACAGCAACAACTTGACTTGGAGCAACATCGACATAATCAACTTCCTCACGTTTAACGATAACGTTATCACCATTAACACGTACAAGAACTTCATCATCAATAATTCTATTATCTTTATCAAGCTTTACAGTTGCTTGTGAAATATAATAATCTGTTTCTTCATCAGCAGTCATATAAATTATATCTTTATCAACAACACCATTATTTACTTTATGGTAAGGAGTTGTAATAAATCCATATTCATTAACTTTAGCATAGCCAGCAAGGGATGTAATAAGACCTATATTTTGTCCCTCTGGTGATTCAATTGGACATATTCTTCCATAGTGAGATGAGTTAACATCTCTTACTTCCATACCAGCTCTTTCTCTTGAAAGTCCTCCTGGTCCTAAAGAAGAAAGTCTTCTCTTATCTGTAAGTTCAGCAATTGGGTTAACTTGATCCATAAACTTAGAAAGTTGTGATGAACCAAAGAATTCCTTTAATACTGCAGTTACAGGTCTAATATTAATTAATGTTTTTGGTGTAACACTTTCAAGTTCTTGAGTAGTCATTCTTTCACGAATAACTCTTTCCATACGAGCCATACCAACTCTAAATTGATTTTCTACTAGCTCTCCTACTTGTCTTACACGTCTATTTCCTAAATGATCAATCTCATCTTCATTACCAATATTATAATGTAAATCAATATAGTATGATAAAGATGCATATACATCAGGGATAGTAAGTCTTTTTTCAGTTACACTACTATCAGTTCCAATTAAAGTAAGAACTTTTTTACCATCAATTTTGTCATAAACTTTTAATGTTTGAATCATCTTAAAGTCATCAAGTTCTTCATTAATTGTAGCTTCCTTTAAGTTTAATCCGCCTGCAAAAGCAACTTTTAACTTTTCAAGAAGTTCTTTAGTAATAACATCACCTTTTTTAGCAATTTCTTCACCATTAAATTTAATGTTTTCAGCTAAAGTACATCCAAGTATTCTTTCACAAATAAACATTTTTTTGTTAAATTTGTATCTTCCTACTTTTGCTAAATCATAACGGAATCTATCAAAGAATCTAGTGATTAATTGGTTTTTAGCACTATCAATTGTTGCAGGTTCTCCTGGACGAAGTTTTTCATAAATTTCAAGTAATGCTTCATCAGTATTATTTGTAACATCTTTTTCTAAAGTATTTTTTACAAATTCATTATCACCAAATAATTCAATGATTTCCTCATCAGTGGAAAGCCCGAGTGCACGTAGGAATGTAGTAACAGCTACTTTTCTAGTACGGTCTATTCTTACATAGATTACACCTTTAGCATCCGTTTCATATTCTAACCATGTACCTTTATTAGGGATTATTTCTCCACTAACAATTCTTCTACCATTTTTATCTATTTCTCTTTTGAAATAAATAGATGGTGAACGAACAAGTTGAGATACAATTACTCTTTCAGCACCATTTATGATAAATGTTCCAGCATCTGTCATAAGCGGTAAGTCACCTAAGAATATCTCTTGTTCTTTTACTTCACCTGTTTCGTGAATGTAAAGTCTTGCCTGCACTTTAAGTGGTGCAGCATAGTTAACCATTCTTTCCTTTGCTTCCTTAATTGAATATCTTGGTTTTTCTAAAGAATAGTCAGTAAATTCAAGTGAAATATTTCCAGTAAAGCTTTCAACTGGAAAAAGATCCTCAAATACTTCTTTGATTCCATTTTCAATGAAATTTTGATAACTCTTCTTTTGAATTTCCAAAAGATCTGCAAGTTCAAGAGTGTTACTTGATTTTGCGAAATTAATTCTTTCGCGATAGTCTCCGAATTTTTGTTTTTTGTAAGCCACGATTCTTCACCCCATAATCTTATTTTTTTGGACTATTTTTATGTTAAAAATAAACACGTCAACATTTAATAATTTTAGCAAAAAAACTAAGTAGTTGTCAATACATTTTACAACAGAAAATGTAAAATCCTTTATCTTTTTCTATTATTTCAACATTAAAATGTTCATTTAACAATTTTTGCGTAGATTTAGCACCTTGGTCCTTACGCATTACAAACCAAAGCCTTCCACCATCATTTAAATGCTCTTTAGCTCCGATTAGGAACTCTAGTATTACCTTTTTCCCCGCTTTAATCGGTGGATTGGTAATAATCACATCATATTTACTAGAAATATTTTCATATATATTACTTTCAATTACTTTAGCATTAACTTTATTTGCTAAAATATTTCTTTCACATAAATGTAATGCTCTTTTATTAACATCACACATAGTTACATTTTTACCAGCTATCTTGGCAAGTGATATACCTATTAATCCATAACCACAGCCTAAGTCCAAAATACTTTCATAATCATACTCATTTTTTAAAAATGTTTCTATTAATAGTCTACTTCCATAATCTAGGTGATTTTTACTAAAAACCCCGTTATCACTAAAAAAATCAATAGTTATATTATTATATTTATAACTAAGCGTTCTGATTTCACTTTTTAAATTTTGATTATTTGTAAAATAATGATCCATTTGTTTCCCTTTTCTTTTAAAATCAACTTTATTATACAAAAAAAGGCACACTAAATCAAGTAGCAATTGCCTTATTTTTACTATATAAAATTTTTAATAAATTCCATAATTAAACTAAAACATATTAAGAATAATACTATATATAAAAGTTCTTTTCTTTCAGATGAACTTTCCATCAAACTAACTTCCCCCTTATCTTTTTCTATTTAAAGATAAATAATATTTATTATAATGGCTTACTGCTTCATAAGTATTTTGAATACTTTCAATTTCACCATCACTATTTAAATGCCATATGAGGTCATCTTCAATAGAGTATGCATAACTATCTACTCCATTTAATTTAAAATAACTTGCAACCTCATCACTGTTTTTAAACACTGGCACTTTTTGACCTTCATAAAACTTTTCTAATATTGACTCTAAATGCTGAAATGGTTTTCCCCAGAAATAGTCTAAAGCATCTTCATAAGTAAGTTCAGGTTCTAAACCATAACTTGGTTCACTCATAACCATAGCCATCATTTTTTCACGAGATTCCTCGCTTACTTCAATAAAATCTTCGCTATATAAATTATTAGGTTCATATAAGTTTTTTTGTTCATCGTTATTTTTCTTAATGCTAT
>DJOC01000007.1:16643-18462 GCA_002439555.1 Caryophanales bacterium UBA6448
TTTTCATAACTAACCCCCCTTAGTTACTAACATTCTATCATATTTTTATAAAAATGTCAAATTTGTGTAAAGTAATATTTTCTTTACTCTTTTATATCTCTACATTCTTACCTCTTATTTATTGTAGCAAAAAAGATAGTTAAAAACTACCTATTTGCAATATTTTAATTTTTATAATATGTTTGATTTTTATTTGTAGGATTATCTGGGTAAGACATTTTAATTAGTCCATTAGTAATTGCTGGATCTAAATAATTTTCTTTAAAAGATGCTCTTGATTTCATACCTACTTTTTCCATTAATTCAGAAGTCTTATATTTAATACCATATTCCATAACATCCAAAAGTTTTTTTACATATAAATTTTGATGATCAATTTCCTCATTAACTTGATTATTTAAATTATCTAAAGTTTCATCAATCATTTTAAGCATAAACTCAATAAATTTAGTTGAATTTCCATTGAGATTAGAGTCATTAATAGCTTTATAATAATCATTTTGATATTTTTTTATTTGGCTTTCTATTGGAACATATTCAAAGATTTCTTCATAGCTTGATAATATTATATTTTGCCAAAGTCTTGCAGTTCTACCATTACCATCGCTAAAAGGATGAATAAAGACAAATTCGTAATGAAATATTGAAGATAATATTAAAGGATGAATGCTATCTCTATTTTCTTTAAGCCAATCAAATAAATCTGTCATAAGTCCATTTACTTTATCTAGTGGTGGACATATATGAATGCAATTCCCATTTTCATCAAATACACCCTCATTGCCAGATCTAAACTTACCACTTTCAGATACAGTTAAATATGTCATAATTCCATGAACCTTTTTCAAATCATTAATACTATATGGATTCATTTCTTTAATTTTAGAATAAGCTTCGTAAGCATTTTTAACTTCTTGAATTTCTTTTTCTGGTCCAATTACAGTTTTGCCTTCGATAACATCTTTTACCTCATTAAATGATAACGAATTTGCCTCAATTGCTAAAGAAGAATGAATAGATCTTATTCGATTATTTTTTCTCAAAACTGGCATCTTATCTAACTCTTTATAATTATCTAATTTGCCAATTTTCTTCATTATCGAAGACACTAGAACTAGCATATCATTTGTTATTTCATATGGTGGTATATATTTCACTTAAATCACCTCTGCATTACATTAAATATTATACAACAATTTCCATTTTAAGTCAACTTTCTTGTATGTTTTCCTGTATGTTTTCTTGTATGTTAATTAATCTGTTTTTTACATATTTCTAATAACTTTTTTACAGTATTTCCAGTTCTTATAGTAATATTATCTTTAATATAAGTTGAGGCAGTTTTAACCCACCAATACGATTTACGATAATTTTTTAATTCATAAGACCAAAAGAAACAATTTTTATATTCATATACTTTTTCAACATTTTCATTTAAATTTCCAAGTACGTTTTTAACTTCAGTACTTTGCATCGAAGGTAATATAAAAATTATATTATCATAGATTTCTTTATTATCAGTTCCCCACCACAAAGGTGAATTATTAAATAAATCTTCAAGGTCTACATAGCTTATAACAAACACTGGTATTTCTAAATCAAATTTTTCTTTAATAAGGTTATGAATATCTTTTGCAATGATTTCTTTATTTGATTTATTACTTTCTAAAATGATATTCCCACTATTGAGGTAAGTGTAAACACTTTGATATTCTTTTTCAATTAGATATTTTTTAAGTTCTTCCATTGAAATTTTGTTTTTACCACTTATATTAATTCCTCTTAATAAAACAATATACTTCATAACACCTCATATTTT
>DJOC01000100.1:0-1255 GCA_002439555.1 Caryophanales bacterium UBA6448
GCATTCATTTCTTCTTCAGTTATATAACCGTGATTAACCATTAATTTTAAAACAACCTTTTGTCTATTTCGACAACCAACAGGGTTATTATATGGGTTATATAATCTTGGATTTTGATACATACCAACGATTAATGATGCTTCAGCAAGATTTAAATCTCTAACACTTTTACCAAAAAAATGTTGACTTGCTTGTTCTATACCATAAATACCCGTAGTATTAATACTTCTTCCGTTAGCATACCATAGTGAGTTTGAATAAAATTCTAGAATTTCCTCTTTAGTATAAGAACTTTCTATTTTAAATACTGCCATATATATATCAGTAAATTTACGAATAATACCAGCAATACCTTTAGATGCTCCATTTGTATAAGTTTTTTTAACAAGTTGCATTGTTATAGTTGAGGCACCACCAGCTTTTGAGGAAACAAGTTGTCCAACTGAGGCCTTTAAGAATCTAGCGATATCAAGACCATTATGTTGAAAAAACCTTGAGTCTTCAGTAGCAATTAAAGCATCAATATATACTTGGGGAAGATCTTTATACTCAATAAGTTCACGATCTTCTTGACCAACTCTAGCAAATTCAACACCATTTTTATCATATATAACAGTGGCTTCTTTCTTATATAATTTATCTTTATCAAAGTTTGGAGCACTAATTATAATATAAAGTACAAATATTAAAACAGTACTTGCGCAAAATATTAAAAAAGCAAATATTATTTCCCAAATAAAGCCTTTCTTTCCTTTTCTTTTTATTTCATTATTAATTTTAGTTTTTACATTACTATTAAAATTCTTTAATTTTCTTTGAATTTTTAACTTTTTCATACATTCTCCTTTATCATTAGATCAACTGCTTTTATATAATCTATTCCTTTTAAATAATTATAGTCAAGTTTATAACCATTTTCTTTTATAAAATCATAGGAAATACTTTTTCTTTCACCTTTTGCAGTAAATTCAAATATCTTTTTAGCAGGTAAAGCATAATATTCACTATTAATTGCAATAAGCAAAAAACAAATTCCTTTGTGATTTACAATATTTTTCATATGTTTGATTTGATGCTCGGCAATATTATTAAGTGGTAAAAAGTTTTTATTTGTATTTTTGGCATCAAATTCTATGTAGTAACCTTTATAAACTCCGTTGTAATCCAAAGTAGATTGAGTTAAATAAAAGGCATCAGTTATTCTTTTGTTATCATAATTATATTTTACTACTTGAATAGGTGTAGGTTTTTTATA
>DJOC01000100.1:1385-5179 GCA_002439555.1 Caryophanales bacterium UBA6448
GTACCTGGATAATTCATTTATATTCACCATTTTAATTATAGCACACTTTTTTTATAAAATAAATGACATCTTTTGTCGAAGTTGTTGATATCATTTTACTTTTATCATATTATTATAGTGGTGATACTAGTGGATATAGATTTTATTATAAGTAAACTAATTGATGATACAAATTATGCAGAGCTTTTGGTAAAATATGAGAGCCTTACTGATATTGACAAACAAATAGAAAATTTGCTATAATTTTTGTGTTGGAAGGTGTAAAAATGTATAATGAAAAGATTTATTTAACACCAGGGGAGATACTAGAGCATGATTTCAAAATTGATGCAAGGGGATATAGACCTCAAGAGGTTGATAAATATCTTGATATGATCATAAGAGATTATACTGAGTATAATAATATTATTAAAAATCTAAAAGGTCAAATTAATGATTTAACATCAGATAATTATACACTTAAACAAGAAATTCGTGCGCTAAAAGAAAAACTTGAAACGCAAGAAGATAGTTCTAACAAACAAGTTACCAACATTGATTTACTAAAAAGAATAAGTAACTTAGAAAAAATTGTTTATGGAAGAAATGAATAATATCTTTAGACAAACGCTGTAAGACTTTTAGTTTTATTGAGGAAAGTCCATGCTCACTTATCCTGTGATGGATAATATGTTCGTGCTTAAGGAATAAATAACTTAAGGTAGCATATGCTAACGGCTCCGAAAATTTCTGAAAATGAAATGATTAGGTATAAAAGTGCCAAAGAGACGAGTCTTTTAGAAATAAAAGAAGTGGAACGTGGTAAACCCCGCGAGTGAGAAACCCAAATTTTGGTAGGGGAGCTAGTCAAAGGAAAACGAACCTGAGACTGGATGTACTTTGTACATAGATAAATGTTTGTCACCAGTAATGGTACAGAACATGGCTTATTAAGATATTATTTTTATTTTTTTAATTAAGGAGAGATTTAGTTTGAAAGATATTGGAAGTCTTTTTCTTGATACAAGAGAGGCTGCTGGTCTTTCCCTTGAGGAAGTAAGTAGTGATCTTAATCTTGAAAAAGTAATTCTTGAAAATATCGAAGATGGTAAAACTGGTGCTTTTCAAGACATATTTACTTTAAAAAAATATATTAGTAATTATGCTAAATATTTGGGACTTGATGCTGATAAAATAGTAGATGAGTTCAATGAATATGTTTTTGAAACCACATCAAAAATACCTGTAAAAGATATTGAAAAAGAAATTGAGGAAAATACAAAAGGTAATGAAGAAAAAGTATTTTCACCATACACAAGACACGAAAAAAAGCCAAATAATGCTTTATATGTACTTGTATATGTATTAATTGTTATTTTAGCAGTTTTTGCAGTTTTCTGGGCTGTAAAACAAATTACTGTTAACACTAGAGTTGCTAGTGAGATAAGTTATAAGGAGTAGGAAATGAATTTACCAAATAAACTTACAATTTCAAGAATTGTTTTAGCATTTATTATACTTATTATGCTATGTATTCCGTGGCACGCATTAGGCTTTTCTTGGCCTGTATATTTATATCATGGAGTTACATTTAATTTAAAATATATTATTGCGGGAACTTTGTTTCTAATTGCCTCACTTACAGATAAACTTGATGGTTATATAGCAAGAAAATATAATATGGTTACTGATTTTGGTAAGATGGCTGATGCTATTGCTGATAAAATTTTAGTAAATGGTGTACTTATTATTCTTGCATATGATAGAGTAATTCCTTTGGTAGTACCAGTTGTTATTATTACTCGTGATATTATAACTGATACTTGCAAAATGATTTCCGGAAATAAAGGTAAAGTAGTTGCGGCTTCCTCAATGGGAAAAATTAAAACTGCCTTTATGATGGTTGGATTAACATTAACATTCTTTAGTAATTTTCCTTGCGAGTTCTTTCATTTCCCACTTGCAAAAATATGCTTAATTATAGCAACAATATTTAGTGTTATAAGTGGATGTCAATATTACTATAATACTAGAGAATTTGTTATTCCTAAAAATGATAAAAAATCAAAATAATGGTGCAAGGCATCATTTTTTTTATAAAATTAAAATTGTATGTTTTGAGTCTTTGTGATATATTAATTAAAAAAAGGAGGGATTAATTATGAAAAGAGATATTTTTATTGGAGGAGCTTGGCCATATGCAAATTATTTTTTACATGTTGGTCATTTAGCAGCACTATTACCCGGAGATATACTTGCAAAATATTATAGAGGTAAAGGTGATAATGTAATATATGTTTCTGGTTCAGATTGCCATGGCACACCTATAACTGAAAGAGCTAAAAATGAAGAGGTTTCTCCTGAAGAAATAGCACTATTTTATCATAATAAATTTGTTAAAACATTTAATAATATGGGATTTGAATATGATGAGTATTCAAGTACAATGAGTGAGCATCATATAGAGTATGTTCAAAAAATGTTTAAGAAAATGATGAATAATGGGTATATATATGAAAAAGAAGATGAGCAAGATTACTGTGAAAAATGTGAAAGTTTTTTATCAGATAGAGAGATAATTGGAAAATGCCCTATTTGTGGTGGCAAAAGTACTGGGGATCAATGTGATGAATGTGGTGCTTCTTTAAGTGCCTCTGAAGTTTTGGACAAACATTGTAAAAAATGTAGTTCTTCTTTAGTGATGAAAAATAATAAACATTTATATTTCAAGCTTACTCATTTCAAAGATGAATTACAAAAATTAATAGATGATAATAAATTTACTTGGAGAAAAAACGCTTTAGGCGAAGCCCAAAAGTATTTGAATTATGGTTTAGTTGATAGAGCAGCCACAAGAAGTCTTGAATGGGGTGTTCCAGTTCCTGTGAAAGAATATGAAGATAAAAGAATCTATGTTTGGATTGAGGCTGTACTTGGCTATTTATCAGTTGGACAGGAAGTAGCAAATAATAAAAATATTGATTTTGATAAATTTATGTCTAAAGATAATAGTAATTTAAAAACTTATTATATTCACGGTAAAGATAATATTCCTTTTCATACAACGATTTATCCTGCTTTAATACTTGCACTAAAAAATAATTATAAGTTACCAGATTATATTTTATCATCAGCATATGTTAATTTAAATCAAGAAAAGATGAGTAAAAGTAAGGGTAATCTTATTACTGTAAATGAATTATTAGAATTATTTGATAGTGATACATTAAGATTTTATTTTTCCTTTAAAGGTCCGGAGACTAATGATATGAATTGTTCTTTATCAGATATTATTCAAACTCATAATAAATTTTTAGTAGGTATGCTTGGAAACTTCGTTAATAGAAATTTATCCTTTATTAATAAAAAGTTTGATGGAAATATAGAAGTTGGTAAAATAGATGAACAAATTAAAGACATAACTCAAAAAAGTTATAAATTGGTTGGCGAATTATTTGAAAAAGGCGAAATAAAAAATGCAACAACACAAATATTTGAATATATTTCTTTAGCTAATAAATATTATGATAGCAAAGAACCTTGGATTCAAGTAAAAGAAAATATAGAATCATTTAATAACACAACTTATACTTGCATATATATGATTGCAAATATTGCTAATATGATTGCACCAATTTTACCTCACGCATCACAAAAGATACGTAGTATGTTAAAACTTCCTGAATTTGAATGGAAAGAATATGTTATAAAAGGAAAATATAAAGTAAATGATTTACAAATCTTATATAATAGATTAGATGATATTAAATAGATAAATATTTTAAGTTTCAAAAGCCCATACAACTATAATTTTT
>DJOC01000012.1:0-5768 GCA_002439555.1 Caryophanales bacterium UBA6448
ATGTTTCACGTGAAACATTGCTTAATTTTTGCCTAAAGTATGCCAAAAAATCGAACATTTTGGAACCTTTTTTTCAGAAATTAAGAGTAAATAAAAGTTTTTGAACAAATACAATTAATAATTAGAAAAAATAACTTTTTTTAAAAATTTTTTCTCAAAGTTACTCTAATTTATTGAATGACAAAAACACGCTTTTAGCGTTTTTTTGTTTTTTTATTTTAGGTATGGTTTTCAAAGAACATATATAGTATAATTTAAGTATCAAATCTTAATTGAAAATTTTTTGATATATCATTAAGATCTGAGTTTGGTGAGATAAGTGAATCGAATAAATATTTACTTATCTCTTTTATTTTTAGTAATAATGATTTTATAAGTATATCTCCTTGTTCTAATAATTGTCTTATTGTATGTGCAATTTGTATAAAGAAATAATGAGCTTTCATTGCATTATCGTTTCTACTACTTAAATGGGTTATTTTAAACGTTCTATGTTTTTGAGTATAAAATCCTTCGTTTTCTATTTTCCATCTATTTCTTCCTAATTTAACAATTTCTTTTATATTATCATTTGTTACATTAATATTACTTATGTATCTAAAAGTTGTTACTTTAGATTTATCTTTTTTATCTTTTTCAATGCTTTTTTTAAAAATGCTTGCTAATTATTATATAATTTGCTATTATTTATTTGTGCAACAAATATATTGTAAACTGGTCAGGTTAGGAATAAAGCAGCCATATCAATCAATGTTTGTGTGCACTTTTTTTGAGGTAAAAATGAATGAAAAATTTTTGAATATTTTAATAAAAGAATGTAAAAAAGCATTCAAAAAAGATGAAGTACCAATTGCGTGTATTATAACTAAAGATAATAAAATAATATCTAAATCCCATAATTTAAAACATAAAACAAATTTTATTTTAAATCACGCTGAGGTTATAGCAATAAAAAAAGCAGCAAAAAAAAATAAAGATTGGCGACTAAATGGTTATGATATGTATGTTACATTAGAGCCGTGTAATATGTGTAAAGAAATTATTAAACAATCGAGAATTGATAATGTATATTATTTAGTTAATTCAAATTTTAAAAAGGTTAATACATATAATACAAATTATAAAAAAATAGATATCGATAATAACTTTTTTAATGAAATAATTAATAATTTTTTTGTTAATAAAAGATAGAAAAATAGTTAATTGATTGATATAATATATATGAGATGGAGGTACAATGAATTATAAAGTTTTATACAGAAAATATCGTCCAAAAACATTTGATGAAATAGTGGGACAAACTAATATTATTACGTTGTTAAAAGATAGTATTATTAATAATAAGATTTCTCACGCATATATATTTTCAGGACCTAGAGGAACAGGTAAAACAAGTACTGCAAAAATATTTGCAAAAGCAATTAACTGTTTAAATAATATAGATGGTAATCCTTGTTTAAATTGTGATATTTGCAATAATTTTAATTTAAATAATGATATATATGAGATAGATGCTGCATCAAATACAGGGGTAGATCAAATTAGAGAAATTATTGATAATGTAAAATTATCTCCAATAACATCTAAATATAAAGTATATATAATTGATGAAGTTCATATGTTAAGTACAAGTGCTTTTAACGCATTACTTTTAACTTTAGAGGAGCCACCTTCACACGTAGTATTTATTTTAGCTACTACAAACATTGAGGATGTTCCAATTACTGTTTTATCAAGATGTCAAAGACTTGATTTTCGTAAAATTGCTAATAAAGATATTACTGAACAATTAAAAAAAGTATCAAAAGAGGAAAATATTGATATTTCTGATGAAGCAATCGAGGAAATTACTAATTATTCTGATGGTGGAATGCGTGATGCTCTAAGTATTTTAGATCAATTATCAAAACTTAATAAAAAAGTAGAATACGATGATGTAATTTCTACTTTAGGTACAATATCTAATAATGATATTAAAACATTGATTGAGGATATGAATGAAAATAATGTTGAAAACATTATAAAATTTGTTGATAGGTGCAGAGATTTAAATGTTGATTATAAAACTTTAGTTAAAAAAATTATTAAAGAAATTAATAAACGCGCAGTAGATATTAAATTGAATAGAAAAATAGAAAATATTGATTATAATACTTATCAGGAATTAAGTTTTAAATTAACTGAATCTTTATATAAAACAAATATAAATGTTGATATATTTGGTATGCTTGAACTTACTTTATTAAGTTATGTTAATACCAATGTTAATAAAAATATTCAGTCCAGTGCCAAAAAAGATGTTGATAATTCTAAAAATATTGTTGAAAAACAAGATAAAGAATTTATCAACATAAAAACAGTAGAAAATTCCACAAAAATTGAACGTAATTTAACTAATTTAGAAAGTATTCGCATTAATAATTGCTTTGTTAATGCCTCAAAAGAAGAAAAAAATAAGTCTTCTGAAATGTGGAATACATTTTTAAAAACCTATGAAAACAAAAAAATCCTGGGATTAATTGAAGATGCAAAGGTAGTGTTGGCATCATCAGAAATTATCGTATTATTAACACAAATAACCGCTTTAGTTAATGAAATAAACACAAATATTAGTTCGTTAGAGGATGATTTTAATAAATCTAACAATTCTAATTATAAATTTATTGCCACAAGTAATGAAAATTGGCTAAATGAAATGGAAAAATATAAAAATAATTTAAAAAATAATATAAAATATCAATTTATTGAAGAAAATGCACAAAATATAGAATATGATGATATAATAGATGTGTTCAATAAAAAAAAGATTGAAGAAAGTTAAGGAGGAATTTTTTTATGAATATGCAACAAATAATGCAACAAGCACAAAGAATGCAAAAAGATATTATGAATAAAAAAGGTGAGTTAGATGCAATGACATTTACTGGTAAATCTGAATGGGTTGAGGTCACATTTAAAGGCGATAAGGACATTCAAAGTGTAAATATAATAAATGATAATGCTTTTGATAAAGAAAATAAAGAAATATTATCAGACATGATTTTAATTGCCGTAAAAGATGCTTTAAAACAAATTGATAAAGAAACCGAAAATAAATTGGGTAAATACTCTAATATGGGTGGTTTATTTTAATGTATCCTAAAGTTTTAGAGGAATTAATAAGTTGTTTTAAAAAGTATCCTACAATTGGTGAAAAAAGTGCTGAAAGACTTGCTTTAGCAACATTAGATTTATCCGAAGATGAACTAAATAACTTTAGTAATACTTTGATAAAGGCAAAAAAGGTACTTAAACCTTGTAAAATATGTTGTAATCTTACAGATAATGATATTTGTGATATTTGTAATGATGAAACAAGAGATAAAAATTTAATATGCGTAGTCGAGGATTATAAAAGCCTTATTTCATTTGAAAAAGCAGGTAATTATAAGGGCGTTTATCACGTTTTAAATGGATTAATTTCTCCGATTGATAATATATCTCCACAAGATATCAACATATCATCATTAGTGAAAAGAATTGAGAAATTAGACAAGCCAGAAATTATAATTGCTCTTCGCTCATCAATCGAGGGTCAAACCACAACTTTATATATTAAACAAATATTTGAAAATAAAGGAGTAACAATATCAAGATTATCTTATGGTATTCCAATGGGTGCTGAAATTGATTATTTGGATGTTTTAACGCTTGATAAGGCATTAAGTGATAGAAAAATAATATCATAAACACCCATTTTTTTCATATTATGTAATGATGAAATATGATAAAAAAATTATTTATTGTAGTTAGAAAAGTAGTAATATCTATATGTATCTTATATGCAGTAAATTTATTACTGTCATCCTTAAATATTATTATTCCTATTAATTTGATTACAATTTCAGTTGTATCTTTACTTGATTTTCCAGGTCTTTGTGGTATTGTAATATTATATTTAATAATTTAAGAGGTTTTTATGAAGTTAAATAGTGTATTTGAAAATTTGTATACTTTATATCGTGAGAATAAACTTGCTCACGCTTATTTGCTTGAAACAAATGATATTCAAAAATGTTTAATTGATTTAAAATCTTTTGTAAAAAATATCTTTTTAGAAATAGAAAATATTGATGCATTAGTGGATAATAACTATTTACCAAGCCTTAAGATTATTGAAACCAGTGAAAAAACTATAAAAAAAGATGCAGTATTTGATATTCAAAAATCTTTTAATTTATGTTCTTTATATACATCTCAAAATATTTATGTTATTGTAAGTCCTGAAAAAATGAATAGTTCTGCTTATAATCAAATGCTTAAGTTTTTAGAGGAACCTGAAGATAATATAATCGGATTTTTTATAACAAATTCTAAAGAAAATATTGCTCCAACGATTTTAAGTAGACTTGAAATTTTAAAAGTAAACTATGAGAAGTCTGAAGATTATAATTCTTATGGTTTAAGTACAGAGGAATATAATGAAGTTTTAAATGATGCTAATCAATTTTTAAGCAAAATAGAACTAGATAATTCTAATATAATTTTATATAATAATAGTGTAATTTTGAAAAAATATGTTGATAAAACAAACTTGATTACCTTAATAAAGGTTTTATATGATTGTTACCATCAAAAATTGTTTACAAATAATTCCCTGAATAGTAAAATACTAAAAAAGCTTACTATTATTAATGATTATTTGTATAAATTACAATATAATGTTAATTTAAGTTTGTTATTAAGTGGATTAACACTAGAGTTAGGAGAGGTAAATGAATAATTATGCAGTAATATATAAAGGAAATAATAAATTATATTATTTTAAAAGTACAGAAAAGTTTGAAATTGATGACGAAGTAATTGTTGATACTGATAAGGGTGAACAATATGCTAAAATCGTAAAGATTATTGATTCATTAAAAACTGACGATTTAAAAGAAATTTTACGAAAAGCTACAAAAGAAGATCAAGATAATTTCTATACTAATATAAAAGATGCTGAACTTGCACTAGTAAAAGCAAGAAATTTTGCTAAAGAGTTAGATTTAAATATGAATATAATTAATGCTCAATATACTTTAAATCGAGCGCAACTTTTATTTAATTTTTATGCTGAAGAAAGAGTTGATTTTCGTGAACTTGCACGAAAACTTGCTGGTCAATTTAGAACTCGTATTGAACTTCGTCAAATAGGAGCAAGAGATAAAGCAAAACAAGTTGGAGGCATTGGTGTTTGTGGTCAAAAATTATGTTGTTCAAATTTTTTAAATCAATTTGATTCAATTACTATGAATATGGCAAAAGACCAAAATTTAGCTCTTAACCCATCAAAAATAAACGGTTGTTGTGGAAGACTTTTATGTTGCTTGAGTTATGAAGACGATGAATATATAAGATGTGGTAAAAACTTAAAATCTGTTGGAAGTATTATCAAATATAAAGGTAAAGATGCAACGGTAATTGGTGTCGATATTTTAAATAAAAAGTATAAAATAATTGTAGATGAACAAAAAATTCTAGTAGATGCAGAAGAGATAAAAAATGATAGTAAAAAATGATTTATATGATTATAAAAATCGCTACATTTATCAAGATACTGATTTTTTTAAGTTTTCAATAGATTCCATTTTATTAGCGGAGTTTGTTGATAGAAAAGATTTAAAAGGAAATATATTAGATATTTGTACTGGAAACGGCGCAATATCACTTATTTTAGCTGAGTATACAAAAAATAACATTGTTGGTTTTGAAATTCAAAAAAAAATCGCATATTTAGCAGAAATGTC
>DJOC01000012.1:5861-12454 GCA_002439555.1 Caryophanales bacterium UBA6448
TAAGTAATTATTATGATTCAGGTTATTTTAATACTATAGTTTGTAATCCACCTTACTTTGAATACAATGGTAATATGGTTAATCTTCAACAAGAAAAAACTATTGCTAGACATGAAGTTTATTTAACACTTGAAAATATATTTCAAATTGCAGATTATGCTTTATCATCAAAAGGGGCGATTTATATAGTTAATCGAGCACAAAGATTAGATGAACTAATCATACTTGGGAATAAATATAATATAGGTATAAAAAAAATTCAGTTAATTAAAACTAAAAAAGACAGAGCACCATCTTTAGTAATTGTAAAGGCGGTTAAAAATTCTAAAAAGCACGTTATTATTAATGATGTAGTTAATATAGAAAATATGCAAACATATCAAAATATTTTTAAAGGAGGAAGTAATGAAGTTAATCGTGGGACTAGGTAATCCTGATAAAGAATATGAAAAATCAAGACATAATGTTGGATTTATTATTTTAGATAGTTATTTTAATGGTGAAAAATGGCATACTAAAGATAATTATGAATTTTTAGAAAAAAATATTAATAATGAAAAAGTATTTTTTATTAAACCATTAACTTTTATGAATTTATCAGGTTTAGCAGTGCAAAAAGTGGTTAATTTTTATAAGATTTCAACTGAAGATATTTTAATAATTCACGATGATTTAGATTTGCCAGAAAAAACTATTAGATTTAAATATAACTCTTCCGCAGGAGGACATAACGGTATTAAATCAATTATAAACTGTTTAGGAACCTCTAAATTTGCTCGTTTAAAGGTGGGTATTGGTCGAAAATTTTCTTCAGATCAAAAAGATTATGTTTTAGGTAATTTATCAAAAGAGGAAATAACTTATTTGCAAAATGATAAGTTTAAAGAAATGATTAATACATTTATTAGTGATGGCATTACAGTATGTATGAATAAATATAATTCAAATGGAGAATAAAATGGATTTTCTAAATGATTTTTTTGTTTATAAAAATAATAGTGTCATATGTGGTTTAACTTCCGAGTTAAATGTTTTTTATGTGTTAAATTTATTTAAAAAACAAGAAAAGAATATCATTTTTTTAGTAAGCTCTATTTATGAAGCAAATAATTATTATAATTTATTTCAAACATATAGTGATGATGTATTATTATTTTTGAAAGATGAGTTTATATCTGATGTTATTGCTTCTTCACCTGAATTAAAATTAACTAGACTAAATACTTTAGATAAGTTAAGTTCAAAAAAACATATTGTTATTTGTAATTTAATGGGCTATTTAATGTTACTTCCTAATAATAAAGAGTTTTCTCAAAGCAAGATGCTAATAAAAGTTGGTGAAGAGTTACCACGAAAGAAATTATTAGATACTTTATTTGAATTTGGATATAATAAAGATGCATTAACTACTGCTTCAGGGGACTTTTCTGTTCGTGGAATGATTGTTGATATTTATTTAATAAATGAGAAGCATCCAATTAGAATTGAATTTGATGATGATATTGTAAGTAGCATTAGGTATTTTGATGAAAATACACAAATGACTATTAATAGTATTGATGAAATAATGCTTAAACCGATAGTGGAAATAAATACAAATGAAACTAGTTCAATTTATGATTATACTGATAAAGCAACCATAGTAAATGTTGACTTACCTCAAATTAATGCCTCTTATAAAAAGATTTGTGAGGACATTACCGCTTATAAAGAGCATACTGGTAAAAATGAAAAACTTTTATATGAACTTGAGGAAATAAATCCAGAATATATTTTAACTTTAAATCATTTTAAAAATGAAAAGTCAGATATTGAAATAGTTACCCAAAGTATTGATAATTTTAATAATGATATTCCTCTTTTACAAGAAAATGTTAATAAATGGAAAAAATCAGGAAAAGAAATTTATTTTTATCTATCAAATGATAATGAAATTAAAAAGATTCGAGATTTGTTTACGGATGTAAATATTATTAAGAAAAAGATTAATCACGGTTTTATCATAGGTAAATATGTTATAATAAGTGAATTTGATATAGATAATATAAAAAGAGATTATAAATATCAAAATAACTTATATGGTGGCAAAAAAATTGTAGATTATAATGAACTTAATAAAGGTGATTATGTTGTTCATATAAATCACGGAATTGGCATTTATAATGGCCTTGTTAGTTTGACAAGTAATAACATAACTAAAGATTATATTCAAATTCTTTATGAGGGAAATGATAAAATTTATATACCAGTTCAAAAAATAGAAAATATTTATAAATATTCAGATAAAGATGGTACTAAACCTAAAATAAATAAATTAAATTCTTCCTCTTGGCTTAAGACTAGAAAATATGTTGAAGCAAGAATTAAAGACATTACTAAAGAGTTAATGCAGTTATATCAAAAAAGATTGGAAACAAGGACTACTCCTTATAAAAGGTTTGAGGAAGAACAAATTTTTGGTAATGAATTTATTTATGATTTAACTTTAGATCAACAAAATGCAGTTAATGATATTAATGATGATTTAGATAGTGATATTCCAATGGATAGACTTCTTTGTGGTGATGTTGGATTTGGTAAAACCGAGGTTGCATTAAGAGCAATGTTTAGAGCAATACTTAATAATAAACAAGTTATTTATTTGTGTCCTACAACAATACTATCAAAACAACAGTATAATGTTGCTAAAAAAAGATTTGCATCTTGGCCTATTGAAATAAGACTTTATAATAGGTTTACCACCTTAAAAGAGGAACAAAGTATATTAACTGGTTTAGAAAATGGAAGTATAGATGTAGTATTTGGAACTCATAAATTATTTAATGATAAGATTAAATATAAAAAATTAGGTTTATTAATAATTGATGAGGAGCAAAGATTTGGAGTTAAACATAAAGAAAAAATAAAGGAATTAAAAAATGATATTAATGTATTAACTTTATCAGCAACACCAATACCTAGAACTTTAAAAATGGCCTTATCAGGACTTCGAAATTTATCTATAATTGAAACTGCACCGAATAATAGATACCCAGTTCAAACTTATGTTACTAGTGAGGATGATTATATAATCAAAGATGCAATTTATAAAGAACTAGGTCGTAATGGGCAAATATTTATGCTTTACAATAATATTGAGGGTTTAGTGCCAAAAATGAATGCTTTAAAAATGTTAGTTCCCGAGGCTAAAATAAGATGTGCTCACGGGCAAATGAATAAAGATGCTTTAGATGAAATTATGGAAGATTTTACAATGCATAAGTTTGATATTTTGTTATGTACTACGATTATTGAAAATGGTATAGATATTGCTAATGCAAATACATTAGTAGTTTATGATGCCGATAATTTCGGACTTGCCCAATTATACCAAATAAGGGGTAGAGTTGGTCGAAGTGATAAAATTGCTTATGCTTATTTACTTTATAATAAAAATAAAATGTTAAATGAAACCGCAGTTAAGCGCTTGCACGCAATAAAGGAGTTTACTGCATTAGGTAGTGGTTATAAAATTGCGATGCGCGACTTATCAATTCGTGGTTCTGGAGATATTTTTGGTTCTTCCCAAGCAGGATTTGTAGATACAGTAGGTGTGTCACTTTATACAAAAATGATTGAGGATGAACTTAAAAGAGTAAAAGGCTTACCTGTTAATGAAAGTGAAAGTGAACAATCCCTTATAAATATAAATACTCACATTGATGATAGTTATGTTGATGATGAAAATATTAAGATAGAAATTCATCAAATGATAAATGAAATTGATAGTTATGATAAGTTGCAACAAATTAAAAGCGTTCTCGAGGATCGTTTTGGTAAAATTACACTTGAGATGGAAGATTATATGTATGAAGAATGGTTTGAAAAGATGGCACAAAAGTATAATATTACTCAAATTAGACAAACAGATAGATTCATAGAAATAGTTTTACCCGAAAAGTTATCATCAAAAGTTAAGGGCGATAAACTATTAATTAATGCCTTAAGTATCTCAAGAAATTTCTCATTTGCCTATAGACATAATCAAATTATTATTACATTAAAATATGCAAATTTAAAAGAACATTTTATAAGATATATTGTTAGATTACTTAATACGATTAATTAGTATAATCTACAAAAAAGAAAACACACTAAATATGAGGTGTGTTTTTTGAAAAGTACAGGTATTGTAAGAAAAATAGATGAGTTAGGAAGAATAGTAATTCCCAAAGAAATCCGTAATGTACTCGGTATACATAGTAATGATGATTTAGAAATATTTATTGATGATATGAAAATAGTTTTAACAAAATATGAAAAAAGTGATAATATTTTAAATTATTCGAATAATGTTGTAAAAATTATTGATGAAAAATTAAATATTAAGGTCTTTGTAACTAATAAAGAAAAGATTATTACCGAAGGAAATTTTAAAAATAAAGAGCTTGATAGTAAATTACTTGAACTAATCGAAGAAAGAAAAAGATATGAAAGTATTAATAAAGAAACTATTAATAAAATAAATGGTTATTTTGTAATTTATCCAATAATTGTAGAAAGTGATATTTTGGGTTTACTTATGTTTGCAAAGGAAACAGCATTTACAAACGAAGAAAAAATTCTTACAAATATTATATTAAAACTTATTGAAAACCGTTAAAAATTATGGTAATATTGACTTATTAAATGTGGAGAAGAAAGATTTATAAATTGTATTTATAGAGAGCTTAAGTTTGGTGGAATTAAGTAATAATGATTTATATTGTGAGTCTTTGAGTTTAATGGTTAATTACCTTATAATTAGAAAGTGCATGTAAATCATGAATTAAGGTGGTACCGCGGATTATATTCGTCCTTTAGTTCGTGATTTTTTGTTTTTTAGAAAAGAGGAGTGTAAATGGAAAGAGGATTTGAAAAAATAAGTTTTGAGGAATTTAAAAAAAGTGTTAAGGATGATGAAAAATTATATGAAAGTATAACTTTACCTATTAGAAAGACTAGCAAAAGTGCTGGTTATGATTTTATTGCATTCGAAGATGTTACTATCAAACCTGGGCAAATAAAGAAAATACCTACAGGCTATAAAGTAAAACTTCAAGATGATGAAGTGCTTTTGATAGTTGTAAGAAGTTCAATGGGCTTTAAATATAACATTAGACTATGTAATCAAGTTGGCGTAATTGATGCTGACTACTATAATAATGAATCTAATGAAGGTCATATGTATGTTGCACTTCAAAATGAAGGAACTAAGGATTTTGTAATAAATAAAGGTGATGCCTATGCTCAAGGAATTATAATTAAATATTTAACTTGTGGCGAAGAAAATAATCAAAAAAGAACTGGTGGCATCGGAAGTACAAATAATTAAGGAGGGTTTATGGAAAATAAAAAATTTTATATAACAACACCTATATATTATCCGTCTGATAATTTTCATATAGGTCATTGCTATACAACTATAATTGCTGATTCAATTGCAAGATTTAAAAGATTATCTGGCTATGATACTTTTTTCTTAACTGGAACTGATGAACACGGTCAAAAAATCGAAAGAAAGGCTAAAGAAAAGGGAGTTACCCCAAAAGAATATGTAGACAAAATAGTTGATAATGCCAAGGATTTATGGTCATCATTAAATATCAGTTATGATAAATTTATAAGAACAACTGATAAAGAGCACGAAGAAGTAGTTCAAAAAATATTTAAAAAGTTATATGATCAAGGTGATATTTATAAGGGAGAATATAAAGGACTTTACTGTACTCCTTGTGAATCATTTTGGACAGAAACTCAACTTGATGAAAATGGTAATTGTCCTGATTGTCACAGAGAAGTTCACGAAGTAAAAGAGGAAGCTTATTTCTTTAAACTTTCTAAATATCAAGCTTGGCTCGAGGAATTTTTAGAAAGTCATCCAGATTTTATTGAACCATCCTCAAGGAAAAATGAAATGATTAATAACTTTATTAAACCAGGCCTTGCGGATTTATGTGTATCAAGAACCTCATTTAAATGGGGAATACCGGTTTCTTTTGATAAAAACCACGTTGTATATGTATGGATTGATGCGTTATCAAATTATATTTCAGCTTTAGGTTATTTAACTAATGATGATAGTTTATTTAAAAAATATTGGCCAGCAGATTTACATATTGTTGGTAAGGAAATAGTTAGATTTCACACAATTATTTGGCCTATTATGTTAAAAGCATTAGATTTACCTTTACCTAAAAAGGTTTTTGGTCACGGATGGCTAGTAATTGATGGTGGAAAAATATCAAAAAGTTTAGGTAATTACAAAGATCCTAGAGAATATATTAATGCCTATGGAGTGGATGCTGTAAGATATTATGCTCTTCGTGAAGTACCATTTGGAAGTGATGGTAATTTTTCCGAGGAAGCGCTTATAACAAGAACAAATTCAGATTTAGCAAATATATTAGGTAATCTTGTTAATAGAACTATTGGTATGGTTAATAAATATTTTGATGGTAAAATTACTAATACTTTAGTTTATGAAGATATAGATAAAGATTTAATAGATTATGCTACATCTTTAAAAGAAAATGTTACATCTTTAGTAGACAATTTAGAACTTTCAAATGCTA
>DJOC01000043.1 GCA_002439555.1 Caryophanales bacterium UBA6448
CTATCAAGTATAACGCATTTTCGATTATTAAATATTTCTCTAATATATTCATATCCAAGTGAATGAAATGTTGTAACGTGTGCTGGTATATTAAAATCTAAACAAATTCTTTTATCTAATTCTTCAGTAGCTTTTCTTGTATAACTTAATACTAATATTCTTTCAGGTAAAACATTTTTCTTTTCCACTAAAAATTTTACTTTTGATGCCATAGTGGTAGTTTTACCTGTACCTGCTCCAGCAATAATAAGGCTATATTTTTCATCACTTAATATTGCTTTACACTGCTCTTTATCAAGTTTTATATTAGGATCAATATCTTTATAGAAATTATCAAAGTAATCTTTATTTAATAAATACTCTTTTTCTAATACAATGTCATTATAAGTATCAATATTAAAGTTAGATGGCACAGCATCTTTATCATTTGCTAATACATTTAAATATAAATCATTTGAAATATATTCATGATTATTATACTTTTTAATAAACTCCTCTTTCACACTGCCACCTACTATAATAGTATTATAACAAAAACCCATTATTTTTTATAGTGGGTTTTGCTTAATTTAATTTTTTTACAAATATTTTATAGTATTATATTAATTACTCCTATCTAATAAATTATATAGCAAATGCCATCCAAGGAATTATTAGCATTAAACTTATTAATAAACACACTTTGTAATCTTTTTTAAATAAACTAATTATATCTAATGAAGAAAGTATTGAAATAATAACTAATATCATTTGAACAACAGTTATTATAGTGGATATTATATGTGAATCATTAAAACCCTCGATGCAAAATATTCCATATATAAAGAATAAAATAATACTAATAATTCTAACTACTTTTTTACTTTTTTCTTCTCTACTTATTAATGATTTACCATTATTTTTAAAATATTTCTCTTCCAATTTATTTTTATGTTTTAACTCTATTATTTCTTTTTTGTTTTTAGTTTTAGATTCTAATTTTTCTTTCCAATCTTTTTCATGTGCATTTAAGCCTTTTTCAATAAGGCTTTCTGCATCAGCCTCAACTTCAACTCCAATTTTTTTAAAATTAACTTTCATAAACTATTTCACCTCATTAAATACAATGTTTTTCTCGCGAACTTACATCATACTAATTATATCATAAATATTAGTTAATTATACAATTATTAATTTTTAAATAGTTCTTCCCATTTCTCAATATTTTCCTTATCATCATCTGTTAATAAGTATTTCATTATTACTTTTGACAATTTATCAATATCTTCTTTTTGATGTAAAACGTGTATTTTTCTATGACAATTAGGGCATATAGCAACAGTATTATATATTGCATCAGGACCATTTTCAGCTAATGTTATTACATGATGAGATTCAAGATAAGGTCTTCCATTTTTATCTTTAAAAGGTGCTTCTTTTTCGCAAAGATCACATTTACCATTAGCTCTTTCCTTTGTATATTCCGATATATATTGATTTCTTTCTCGATATATAGTTTTAACCTCTTTTATAGTAACATTTTCAAAATTTGCAATTTTTGCTTTATTTTTAATTTCAATAGAATTGAGCTTTCTTACTTCTTTTAATTTTTCTTTTTCACTGTTTTCAATATCCTCGATATCAATTAATAATGATTTTGTTTGTTCTATTCTCTTTAACGGGAATTTTATTACTTTTCTAACTTTACCATTTATATCAGGTTCTTCTGATTGATAAGGAGCACCTATTAATTTAACTTCCCCATCATAATAATATTCATTATCTTTATATGATTCAAATAAGTAAACTTTTATTCCCTCTTTTTCCGCTATTACTAATGTTTTATTTTGTGCATAAGAAATACTTTGATCATTTTCAGTACCCATTCCTGTATAATTTAATATTCCATCATCTGTCCATTGATCATCATATAAGGGATTGTTATGTTTTGCAATTAAAACCAATGAATTAGTTTCTTTTGATCTTCGCATACCTCCCATACTTGAACATTTAAATGTATTAGCAATTTCACTATTTGAATAAATATTTCCCACTATTAGGTCTTCAATTCCACAGTAATGGTCTAATTCATCTGAATACTTTTCTTTCAAATAGTCAGCAATAGACTCATTACTTAAAATCCCATTATCTTCTAAAAACTTGAAGTCTTTTGCATATTTATGATTTCCACCTTTGAATTTTAGAAAATGTTCATACATGTTTCCAGTATATTTTATATATTTAATCCTGCTATACTCTATTTGAACTTTTTTCTTATATTTTTCATATTCAGGATTATTATTTATAAAATCTAAAGTTTTATTAAAATTATCTAATACAAATTTTACTCCTCTATCCATTATTCCATCTCCATTACATATTTTATAGGTGCATATCAATAAGTGTTAAATCATAAATACTATTTTCTTAATTATCAGTTAAAGTTGTAACAACACTAACCATAATAATTACCTATATATCTATTATATCATACAAATAATTAATAATCTTATATTTAAAATTATATATAAAATTTATATTAATTATTAAATATATACTAATATCATTTGATATATAATAGAGATTTATCATTATCTAATTATGTACTGTTTAAATAACATTATATATATGTCTTCCATTTAAAACTTTATTGAATTAAATATTACAGTTTTATTTTTATTATAAAAAGCCACTTTTATTCATAGTGACTTTTGATTAATTTTGTAATAAATACTCAACTATTTTATATATTTCAGTATTTGGATTTGCTTCAACAGTTCCGATTTTACGATTACCTTGAATTTGATGTTTTTCTAACTTTTTAGCAGATATAATTGCTGAATTCATATTAGACAAAATATCTGGATAAATATTAGAGTTTTTTGCATAATTTGGATAATGTTCTTTTAACTTTTTAATTACATCATCATTACTCATCGAAGCAGTAGTATAAACATAATGTAATAAAAACCATAATTCAATACATGGAGTAGATGTTATAATTTTTATATTATGTTCATTTGCTAAATTAACTGCATCCTCGATAACTTTATTTTTATTTGAGTCAATATCTGTATCAAATATACAATATGCAACATCACCATCTGCTAAATCTAAATTTAACTTTTTTATTTCTTTAATTAACATTTTAACTAAATTTAGTGGATCAGTATTATTACCTTTTGCAAAAGTAATATTATATGGTTTACTTCTATCCTCAAAATTACTAAAATATAATTTTTCTGTTTTATTATTTCCCTCGACTGCTATTAATATTTTATTTTTTTGTTTACGTTCTTTTTTTACTCTATCATTACTAATCTTTCTATTATGTTCTTTTACTCTTCCCATAAATAAAAATCATTTTTAATAAATGGAACAGCACCATATCTTCCTAACATATAACCTTTTTCAACATTTTCTGTTTTTCTAACTGAAAAATCACTTAAAGGATATAAATCACTTATTCCATTACTATCATCCTTTTCTGTAAACCAAATTTGGTCTCTTCTTAGTATATTTAGTTTTAGTAAATTAGTATCATGAGTATTAAATATTAATTGAGCACCACTTTTATTTATATCAGGATCATTAAACATTCCAACTATCATTTCTACTAAATAAGGATGTAAGCTCTTATCTAGTTCATCCACTATTACAACTTTTTTGTTATTAAGTGCATCCATTATAAATGGAATAAAGCAAAATACAATTTGGGTTCCCATTGATTCTTCTTCATAAGATAGTTCTAAATCATTACCTGTATGTTTAAATACTGCATTGAATGTTTTTGGTTTTTGTGGAATATTCATACCAATTTTAATAAAATCAGGTATTGCAGCTAATACATCTTCAGGAACATCCGTTTCTAATACTTTATAATCCTTTATATTAAAATCAGCCTTCTTTAAAAATTCTAATGCAAAATCTTTTAATTCTTTAGAATCTTTTAAGTATTCTCTTAATGACATGTCTCTTAAAGCAGCAAGGTTATTAAATGTTCCAATATCTTCGGTTAAAAATCTATAAGGAATCTCTGTTTTTTCATAATTCCAATTTGTTGCTGTTGCAATAAAAAATTTATTAGGAGTATTTTTAGTAGCAATATCTTTTAATCTTCGTTCGTCACCTTGTGGGAAAGAAAATTCATTTACATTTGTTCTATCAAAAATTTTAGTTTCTCTACCATTTGGATAATAATATAGATACTCCTCATATACATTTGTAGTATCTGCAATAAAGCCATATACATATCTAACACCTCTTGCAATAAATCTTATTTCAAATTCACTTGTTTTTTTAGCCATATCTTTGTCAAAATTGAATGGAACTATTGGTAATTTTGAATTAACATTAATATAGTTTGAATTTCTAAGCATTGAAATAACTATAGTTAATATTTTAAATAAATTAGTTTTTCCCGAAGCATTAGCTCCATAAATAGCACTGGTTTTTAAAACTTTTCTATTATTTACTTCAATATAATTATCATTTAAACCATCACTATTATTAGCAAGCATACTAAAAGTAACTTTGTCTTTAAATGATAAAAAATTAGCTACACTAAATTCTATAATCACAGCTAAACTCTCCTTTCAATATTAGTATATGCTTTTTTTTTAATAAAAACAACAGTTTTTTATATTTTATATTTAATTTTTGCATGTTTTTTGCATTTTTTTGATTTATTTTATATGCAGTAGTAATTTAATTATACTAAAATAGCAAAAACTCATTGCTTTTTCCGCAATGAGTTTTAATTAGTTTGGTTTAGCATATTTTTTATTTTTTCAATTTCTAATCCTGGGTTTTTCCACCAGTTAGTACTCCAGATACGATAAATTTTCCATCCTCGAGATTCTAAATATTTTTGTCTGTGATAATCACGCTCTCTAGCATTTTTTGAACTATGATACATTCTACCATCGCACTCAATACCTAGTAAATTATTTTCTTTGTCATCTTTAATGACTAAATCTATTTTATAACCACCAACACCATATTGTGTTTCAACGTTATATCCTTCTTCGATTAATTTTTGACATACTTCTTCTTCAAATGAACTATCAAAAGTCAATTGACTATTTGTTTTAGGAATATCTAGTAAAGAATCCAAAATACTTTTTGCAAGTTCAGAATCATTCTCGTCAAGTGCTTTAACATATCTCAAATATTCCTTAAATAGTTTTGGACCTTTGTTTTTCGAATCATCGACATATAATTCATCTGGTTCAAAAGATGTAATAACATATATTTTCTTTTTTGCTCTAGAAATAGCAACATTCAATCTGTTTTCCCCGCCATCATTATTTAACCATCCAAACTGTGTAGATAACCTACCTTCTTCATTTTTACCATATCCAATTGAAAATATAATTATATCTCTTTCATCACCTTGTACTCTTTCAATATTTTTTACAAAAAAGCTAATATTTTCACCATTAATAAATCTATTTTCTTCCTCAGTCATTAATGTTGCAAATTCTGAATCTACATTTTTTTCTTTATCAATTAAATCTTCAATTAATTCCATTTGAGAAGAATTAAAAGTTATAACTCCAATTGTTTCATTATTTTTTCTTTCTTTTAATATTTTTTTAACTAATTCAACAGTCTTTTTAGCCTCTGCAAAATTTTGTTTATCAATCCAACGACCTTCTTCAACCTTAATTCTTTCAATAGGTTTGTAATTTGAATCTGCCATTTTTGTAGCTACTAAAAGTCTTCCGTTATAAAAGGCATAATTTGAAAAATTTATTAACTCAGCATAGTTTGAACGATAATGATAATTTAATAAAGTATTTCTAAATTTATAATACGATGCATCAAGTAAACTTTCATATTCTAAAAAGCCATCATTTTCTTCCTCTTCATCAATTTCATCTAGAATTCTTCCTGTTCCTAAACTAGATGGTTTTAATTGTTTTTGATCTCCTGCAATAACTATTTTTTTTGAACGATATATTGCTGGTATAGCTTTCTCAACATATAATTGGGAAGCCTCATCAAAGATTATTAAATCAAATAAATCTTTTTCAAACGGCAAAATATCAGAAACAACTTCAGGAGTCATTAACCAAATTTTAATAGAATCCATCATTTCATTTTTAAATTTTGATGAAAATTTATTTATAGACATCTTTCTTTTTCTATTAATCATTTCATTAAATTTATCTAGTCTTTTATTATCATAAAGTTTATATAAATCTAAGAACAACTTGTTATAAGCCAAATTAATAGTTAATTCTTTTTTATCAGATATTTTTTGCTCAATATCGTGTCTAATATTTGAAAAATCCCCTATATACCTCAAAACATCAGTATTATTTTTTTCAAAAGTAATAATATGATTATATAATATAAAATTATAAATATATCTATTAGAATCATAAAAACTTAGTTCAAATTTATTTTTTAATTCTATTACTAAACTAGCATATTTTTTCTTTACACTTGATAAGTTATTATAAGTATATTTTGTAGTAATAAATTTATTATAATTAAGAATTATATCATCAATTAAATCAATTGAGTTTACAATGAATTTTGCTATGTCTGAGGAAACTTCATTAAAATAATTAATGTTTAAGTTCTTTACTTTTTTTATCATAGCAAATTTCAAACCAATTTTTTGAAAAATACTACTTATAGAATAGTTTTCTACGTCATTTTTATAATCTAAAATATCATTTTTGAATTTTATAATATCAAATTCCGACAGGTTATCCTTAATCAAAGTAACTTTATCATTTCGTAAAAGATATTTAAAATAAAACTCTATATCGTCAACTAAATTAATATTATTAAATTCATTTCTTATATTTGTTAATTCTTCATAGTTTAATTTCTTAATTTGTGTTGGTAAATTGTTTAATAAATATTCATAAATGCTATACTCTACTCCGTTTTTAAATAAATTTTTCTCACTAACATTATAAAGATTATACATAGAGGTTCCAAAATCATTTATTTCGTATACTTTCTTTTCTATTGCATCAAGCAAAGCTATATCATTATCAATTGATTGAATATCAGCTTTTATTTGACTCTCGCTACGATGATTTCTATTTTCAAGAAGTTCCACTGTTGTAAAATCATGAGTTAATACATCTACAAAATTATTAAGTTGTGAATAAAATTCATTTTTATTTTCCACATCATCAATTAATAATGCAAATTTAGATAAAGCACCTAGTCTTGAGTATATTACATCTAACGCGGTTTTCTTCTCTGATACCATTAGAACACTTTTGTTCTTTAATATAGCCTGTACAATGATGCTTGTAATGGTTTGGCTCTTTCCAGTACCTGGTGGGCCCTGTACTACTAAAGCATTATATGAATTAATTAATTTTAATACTTTCTCTTGTGAATAATCTAATTCATTTATATAATCAATTTCTTGTTCACTTTTAACCTGGTCTTTTTCTACTTCATTTTCTTCATAATCACCAGTTATAGAATCAGTACTATTAACACCATTAATTAATTCTTTGATTAATTTTGTTATATCACCTTCACTAATCATTTTATGGAAATCTCCATACATTGAAGTAACATAACTTGAATAAATTCCTAATACCATATATTTTCGTATTTCAAGCATACCGTTTTTATATTCTGGAAATTCACTTACCTTATTTTCAAGAAATTTTTCTAAAGGATAAGATTTATCAATAATATTAAAATTATTATCTTCATAAAATTTAATCATTTTTGCAATGTAATCATTTTCATCAAAATCCTCAATAGAGTTATCTGGTAATATAGAATTTTTACCATTAAATTTATTATTAGCTAATATCAACGTAGTATTATATATAATGTCTCTTGCACTATCATTTTTTAGTACAAAGTCATCTTTGACTCTTTCAATTTTTACTGGAAATAAAATGAGTGGTGCTTTAATATTAAAGTTTTCATTTTCTAACCTACCTTGTACAAAAGGATAAGCAATATAAAGTTCATCATTTCCTGTTTCAACTTCATTTTTATTATTTTGTCTTATTAATTTAATTAAACTATCAAATGGAGTTTTTTCTGTCAAGAAAAGATTTGCAAGTGTAAAACTTCCAGTATTTTGGGATAATATAAATTTTTCTATTTCTTTTGGATTTTGAACCATTTTAAAAATATCTAATCCAAAGCCCTTATTAAGTTTTGAAGAATAAAGAAGTCTATTACGTTTATTAATATTTACTAATCTATTTTCAAGTAAACTAAGAATCTTTTTTTCATTAGAGTTTATAGGTTCTTTTTTATGACTGCAAAATTTATTTATTGTTTCAATAAAATATGAACCATATTCTGAAATAAACTTATCACCAATACCCGCTATATTTGATAAATCATTCATATTTTTAGGTTTATATTTACATAATAATCTTAATGAATCATCACTACATATTGCAGGTCTTCGATCATTATCTAAATCATAAAATTTTTCTTGTAATTTTCCCTTTAATTCAGTTAATAATTCATATAACTTTTTGTCATCACCACTCATATTTGTACTCCTTTATTTTATACACTAATTTTATCATTATTAGTATTAGAAGTAAACATTACAAATTCATTTAATAATCTCTTATTCTATTTGAAATATTTGTCATAATAATAATTAAAGTTATATATATAACTACAAACAAAACTAAAAATATTTTTATATTACTTATAAATTTTCCTAATAATGTTATAATTGCTGTTAAGATACAATAGCAAATTAAATATAAAATACTTCCAGTAGCTGGTTCATCAATACCCTTATAATATCCGCATCTAGCTAACCAAAAAGACAATTTATGTAATATAAAACCGCCAATAAGTATATTAAATAAATCAGCATTAAAATATCCAAGCATAATATTTTTATATGGATTTGGTAAAAGAAACTGTCTTATAAAAGCACTTATTAAAAATATAAATCTATAAATATTAATCCCTCCTAACATTATAATTATAACACACTGATTTTAAAGGTACGACAAAGCAAAAAACTTATGTAAAACTATTTCACATAAGTTTTTATTTTTAATCGTTTTCAGCGTATTTTAATTCTGCTTGCTGTATAACTTTTTCTACTGCGCCCTCTCTTTTAACTGGAGGATAATTGTACTTAATAAGAAGCCTTCTTATATTACTTCTTATTCTAGCTCTTGCATCTTCTCTTTTAAATGCATCTAAAGTTAAGTTTTCATTTATTAACTCTACTAATTCTTTTGCAATTTGAACTAAAGTTTCATCTTGCATTAATTCTTTAATTTCAGGATCTGCTCCTAGTGCATCAAAGAACGCTTTTTCTTCAATTGATAAATTATACTCATTTCCATTTGCAATTTCTTCTTCTATTTCTTTTTTTAAGTTTATCATTTCTTCAATGATTTTTTCTATATCAGCTATATCTGTTCTTTCATTATACATATCTACAATTTTATTAAACTTTGTTGAAAACTTTTCTTGTAAAGTTAAATTCACTTTTCCAATGTCTCCAATTGAAGTTTTAATTGCTTTAGAAAGTACCTCTGCCACTATATTTTTATCTTTCATAGCTCTTAGTTTTCCTAACATTGAATCACTTAGTAATTCTAAACTATTTCCTCTTGTTAATTCTCCCAAATTAATTAATTCATCTTCAAAAATTGATTTTTCAAGAATATCGCCAACAGTCTTATTAATTTCGGAAACATCTAACTTTCCAGTGTTCGTTATTTTAGATATAAATGATTTTACAGAAATGATGTATAAGCATTTATCTTTTATTTTACTATCTATTACTCCACTACATAATGTATAAAGATTCTTAACATCCTGACTATGTTTCATAAATCTTTTTTTCATATCTTCTGTAGATAGCATTAAATTTGCACCATCTCGAATTAGTCTATATTTCCCAGTGTTATCTAATTCTTTAAAGTTAGAATAATCAAATTTATTAAACATATTATCAATTATTTCTAATTTATCTAATAAAACATTTACTAATTCACTTGTATCTGTGATTTTATTTTGATCTCTTGTTGTATATGTTTTTAAAGCATCTAGCAACCATCCCTTTAATCCAATATAGTCTACTATTAATCCACCAGCTTTATCTTTATATACTCTATTAACCCTTGCTATTGCTTGCATTAAATTATGTGATTTCATTGGTTTATCTACATACATAGTTCCAAGTTTAGGTACATCAAATCCAGTAAGCCACATATCTACAACGATTGCTATTTTAAATTTTTCATCTGGATTCTCACTTTTGAATCTTACTTCTAAATTTTCCCTATCACTTTTTGTTCCTATAGCCTTTTGCATATCGTCAGAGTCTTTATTACTAGGAGTTATTACCATATGTACAACATCTTTATAATCAGGTCTAAGTTCTAAAAATTTATTATACATTGTATAAGCACTTTTTCTAGAATATGCAACAACCATAGCATGGTCAGCAGACATATTTTTTCTTGATTCATAATGGCTAATAATATCCTTCACAATTAAGGTAAGTCTATCAGGGTCCTCAATAACTTGAGAAATCTTAGCCATCATTTGTTTTGATCTATTAATTGTAGCTTCATCAGCAACACCAGTTTCTTC
>DJOC01000051.1:0-7823 GCA_002439555.1 Caryophanales bacterium UBA6448
GGAATAGGGGCTTGTATACGAACTTCTTTTGCAGCCATTGCTAAAGCAATTTCTTTATTAATTCCTACAATTCTACTTACTTTTGTACCACTTGGAACAATTATTTCATATTCAGTAACTGCAGGTCCAATATGGATTTCGACAACTTTACCTTTTATATCAAAGTCATTTAAAACTTTTTCTAACTTAATTTGATTTTCCTTAATAAATGGTTCCTCACTATTTTTCTTATTTTTAGGTGTAGGTGTAAGTAAATCAAATTTTGGAAGTCTATACACACTTGGATTTGAGGCTCCTTCATCAGTTTCAACTGGGGCAGTATCAAAACTTTCTTTAACAGTTTTTTCTGGAGCATTAATACTTTTTAAATCATCAATACTTGTAATAACAATTTTTTCTTTTTCTGGTGGCTCCTCTTTAACTTTAGAATCTTTAATACCAACAAGTTCATCACCTTCAACAATATATTCTTTCTTATTTTTAACATTTTCTTTTTCATCATCTTCATTATCTTTATTAAATAAACCAATAAATTTATTTAAAATATCTGATAAGGTAATATTAAATATAAGGATGAATGAAAATATTCCTAAAACCACTAAAACAATTTTTGTTCCTGTTAAACTAAATGCTGCTTTAAGTCCACCAGCAAGTAGGGCACCAATTAATCCACCACCAATTACAATTGAGGATGAACCACTTGAAAAAACGGAACTACTTTCATCTAATGTACCAATTCTAGTCATATAATTATTGTAGGTAACATCCATTAAATCTGAAAACCCAGCAGTCTTTTTTAATAGTTCAAAGTGTCCTAAAACAAGAATAATTGCAAATAAAATATAAATACCAATTAACCTTGAGGAAAAAAACTTTGGAAGTTTTCTTTTAAATAACATTGTAATTCCCAGTATTAAAACACCGAATAATATTACAAACCAGAATTCTCCGGCTAAAAACATCATAAATTGTTTTATAAAATTACCAATTATACCAAATCCCATACCTATAATTCCTATAAGTATTAGGATTAAACCTGTAAGTTCTACACTATATGTAGGTGCATTTTTGCTTTCTTTACTTTTTTTTCTCTTTGCCATACGCTTCACCATAATAATTATACCTAATTTGTAACATTTTTACAATTAAATTAATAGACAAATTGGTTAAATATCTTTATAATATTTAGTGGTGAGGAAAAATGGATATTAATGAATTTGATTATAATTTACCAGAAAATTTAATTGCACAAACACCTATTGAAAACAGAAGTGAATCAAAACTTTTAGTAATGGACAGAAAAACAGGCGCTTTAGAGGATAAAATTTTTAAGGATATTATTTCTTATTTTCATAAGGGAGATGTTTTAGTATTAAATGATACTAAAGTTTTACCTGCAAGAATATTTGGCATTAAAGAGGAAACTGGTGCACATATAGAGCTTTTACTTTTAAAGGATTTAGGAGGCGATACTTGGGAGTGCCTTTCAAGACCATTTAAAAGATTAAGTGTAGGAACTATTATTAATTTTTCTGATACTTTAAAATGTGAGGTTATAGAAAAGGATGAAGAGGGAATTGTTAAAGTTAAATTCTCTTATGAAGGAATTTTTATAGAGCAAATAGAGAAGATTGGTTTAATGCCACTTCCACCTTATATTCATGAGTCTTTAAAAGATCAAACAAGATATCAAACTGTTTATGCTAAATATTTAGGTAGTGCGGCGGCTCCGACTGCGGGACTTCATTTTACAAAAGAACTTTTAAATGAATTAAAGGAAAAAGGTGTTGAAATTTTATATGTAACACTTCATGTTGGACTTGGTACATTTAGACCAGTAAACGAGGAAGATATTACTAAACATCATATGCATAGTGAAAGATATATTATGACTAAAGATGTTGCTGATAAACTTAATAAGGCTAAAGAAGAAGGAAGAAAAATTTATGCTGTTGGAACAACCTCAACAAGGACACTCGAGTCAATTATGAATAAATATCATAAGTTTGTGCAGTGTGATGAAAATACCAATATATTCATTTACCCAGGCTATAAATTTTTAGCAATTGATGGTTTAATAACAAATTTTCATTTACCAAAAAGTACCCTTGTAATGCTTGTAAGTGCCTTTTCAACAAGAGAAAATATCTTAAATGCTTACAATCACGCTATTCAAAATAATTATCATTTCTTTTCTTTTGGCGATGCAATGTTTATTAAATAAGTGTAGTTTTACAAAATATATGTTATAATCTTTGATGAAAGAGGTAGTTATGAAAGTACAATATAATTTAAAATATACTGATGAAAAAACTGGTGCTAGACTTGGTGAAATAGTTTTTAATGGGAAGACTTATGAAACACCAATGTTTATGCCTGTAGGAACTAATGGTACAGTTAAAACTTTATCACCCGAAGAGGTTAAAGATACTGGTGCCGGAATAATTCTTGCAAATACTTATCATTTATGGTTAAGGCCAGGCGAAGATATTATTAATAAAGCAGGTGGACTTCATAAATTTATGAATTATGATGGACCTATTTTAACTGACAGTGGTGGATTTCAAGTTTTTTCGCTTGCTAAACCTAAAGATATTACCGAAGAAGGCGTAAGTTTTAAAAATCATTTAAATGGAGATAAACTATTTCTTACACCAGAAAAATCAATTGGAATTCAGGAAAAACTTGGTAGTGATATTGTAATGAGTTTTGATGAATGTATTGGTTACCCAGCAACGCACGAATATTGTAAAAATTCTGTTGAAAGAACACTTCGCTGGGCTAAAAGAGGAAAAGATGTTTTTAAAGGAGAAAATCAAATACTATTTGGTATTGTCCAAGGTGGCGAGTACCCAGATTTAAGAAAGTACTGTGCTGAAAAATTAACTGAAATGAACTTTGATGGTTATTCTATTGGTGGTACAAGTGTAGGCGAAGATAAACTTACAATGTATAAAATGGTTAAAATGAGTACGGATTATTTACCTAAAGAAAAAGCCCGTTATTTAATGGGAGTAGGTGATCCAATAGATTTAATTGAAAACTCACTTCGTGGAATAGATTTATTTGATTGTGTAAGTCCAACAAGACTTGCAAGACACGGACATGCTTATACAAAAAATGGTAAGATTAATTTAAAAAATAGTAAATATAAAGAGGATTTTACCCCAGTCGAAGAGGGCTGTAAATGTTATGCTTGTCAAAGTTATACAAAGGCCTATATAAAACATTTAATTAATGCCGATGAATCTTTTGGAGCAAGACTTTTATCAATTCATAATATTTATTTTTTAGAAAATTTAATGAAGGAAATTAGAGAAAATATAAAGGCTGGCACTCTTTTAGAGTATCGAGATAAATTTATTCTTTCTTATTATGGAGAAGGTTATGAATACAAATAAGATTGTAATATATGTAACAATTATTGCTATTACTTTAATAATAGCTGTACCAACATTTCATAAAGTAGTAAGTATTAATCAGTATAGACTTAATGAAGTAAATGAAAAGTTAGTAACAGAAAGTGCTTTTAGATGTTATTATGAAGGTAAATGTCAAAATAAAGTAGTTACTTTAAATGACTTATATAATTTAGGCTATATTACAACTGATATTGTTGATCCAAAAACTAAAGAAATATATAGTAAAGACTCTTATGTTGAAATAAGCCTTAATGAAATGAAACTTATTCGTAAATAAAAAAGATTTGGAAAAATTCCTAAATCTTTTATTTTAATTTAAAATATATTGTTAAACCCGCGATTAAGATACCTAGTAAAATCGTGGCTATAATAATTATAAATGATTTTGCAAAACCACTTTCATCATTATATAGTTTTATTCCTTTTATCGCAGAGGCAGGAAGTAAGGTTCTTGAATAACCTTGACTTTGACTCATACCATTTTCATTATTAAGTTCACTATAAAATCTATTTAATCTTTCTTTAATAAGGTCAATAGCCGGATGTGGTTTACCATCATTTAATGAAAGATTATAAGGATTATCAACTTCGTTTATTGGTCCTCCCAAAATATTAAATATTTTAGTTAAATCATCATCTTTTTGTTCTAGGTTTGAATATTTTTTATATGCATCAAAATAGACATCTAAATAACTTATGATAGCATTTTTTAAATTATCATTTATTTCATTTAAATATAAACAACGATAAATAACATTTGCTTCTTTAGTTAGATTTTCAAAATAAGCATCATCATATTTAGCCATACCTTATACTCCTATACTAAATAAAGTGTATCAAATTTTTTTGTAATTTTCAATTGTTTTTAAGTAGGTTTTATTGTATTATATTTTTGGGAGAAAAAAATGGAAAAGTTAAATGAAGATTTTATAATAAATTTATCGAATAATAAAAATGAACCAGTTTGGATGAAAAACTTTAGATTAAATTCTTATAAAAAGTTTTTAGAGCTTGATAATCCTTCATTTGGTCCTAAAATAAATATTGATTTTGATAATTTAGTTTACCATAAAGGGCTTTTTGCTCCACCAAGTTGTTCTTGGGAAAATGTTGATAAAAAAGTTAAAAATACTTTTAATGATCTTGGCGTAATTGAGGCTGAAAATAAATATTTAAAGGGTGTTTCTAATCAATATGAAAGTGAAGTTGTTTATCATAAGATGGAGGAAAGTGATGGAATAATCTTTTTATCTAGTGATGAAGCCTTAAAAAAATACCCAGAGTTATTTGAAAAATATTTTAATAATTTAGTAAAATATGATGAAAATAAATATACTGCCTTAAATGGGGCTTTATGGTCTGGTGGGTCATTTATTTATATTCCACCTTATACTAAAGTTGATAGACCACTTCAAAGTTATTTTCGTATTGATACTAAAAATCTAGGACAATTTGAAAGAACGATTATTATTGTGGATCACGACTCATCACTTCATTATATCGAAGGATGTACTGCCAAAAACTATAGTACAACATCACTTCACGCTGGGGTTGTGGAAATTTATGTAGGTAAAAATAGTACTTGTAAATATTCAACAATTCAAAATTGGAGTAAAGATGTTTATAATCTTGTTACCAAAAGGGCAATTCTCGAAGAGGGTGCTTATATGCAGTGGGTTGATGGCAACATTGGTAGTGGTGTAACTATGAAATACCCCTCATGTATATTAAGGGGAGATAACTCAAAAGCAAGTTCAATTAGTATTGCTTATGCTAAAGAAGGTCAACATCTTGATGCTGGTGCTAAAATGATTCATTTAGGTAAGAATACAAAAAGTACAATTATTAGTAAATCTATAGCGGGCTTTGGTGGTGCAAGTGATTACAGGGGAACAGTTAAAATTGCTAAAGAGGCAACTGGTTCTTTTGCTACGATAAAATGTGATAACATCATACTTGATAGCATTTCAAGTTCAAATACATACCCTAAAAATATTGTTGAAAATAATGAAAGTACTTTAGAACATGAAGCAACAATATCTAAAATTAATGAAGAAAAATTAAATTATTTAATGAGTTTAGGTATTAGTGAAGATGCTGCAAAAGATTTATATGTTCTTGGATTTATGTCTGACTTTAAAAAGAGTTTGCCGATGGAATATGCAGTTGAGTTAAATAGATTGATTAAGGAGTAGAGATACTTCTTTTTTTATATATAAAAGTGTAAAATTTGTGTAAAGTGATAAAAATACTAAAATTTCAAAATTTAATCTAAAAATATAATTTTGGAAGCGATTTAAAAAATTTTTTTCAAAAAAGGCCTCCAAAAGTGTAAATTTGGAACAAAAAGTGGATTTTTTAGGTTTTTGGATTTTTAAATTTTTTTTGTTAATATGCAAATGAAAGGAGGTAAATATTTGAACACCGTTGTTTTAGTTGGAAGGCTTACCGGAAATCCAGAAGTTACAGTTACTGAAAGTGGTAGACATATTACGAGAATCTTGCTAGCGGTTAATCGTAATTATAAAAATGCTGATGGTATTTATGAAACAGATTTTATAAGATGTGTACTATGGAATGGTATTGCTGGCGCTACAAGTGAATATTGTAAAGTCGGCGATGTTGTTGGTATAAAAGGAAGACTTCAAACTAGTGTTTACGAAACTGAAGAGAAAAAGAAAAATTATTCAACTGAAGTAATTGCAGAAAGAGTAACCTTTTTAACTTCGGGTAAAAAGAATGTTGATGAAAAGTCATTTGATGAAAATGATGAAGTAAAAGAAAAACCTAAAAAAAGTTCTAAAAAGAGTGAATAATTCTATACTTTTTTTCTACATATGGTTAACTATTACCCAATTTATTTTATCTTGAATTATACTTTTTTATGTAAAGAGTTTGAATATCTTTTCATTTTAAAATGAAAAATAATCACATAAGCGGTAGGAACTACCGTCTACATAAAAGTAGAAATCTTATTTAAGAAGTTCAAGAAGGAGTAGTAGTATGTTGATAGGAAAAAGGTTAAGAGAAGCAAGAAAAGCTCACAACTTAAGTGCAGAACAATTAGGTAGTATGATTGGTGTTACAAAAGCAGCAGTTAGTTTATACGAAAATGAAAAACGTAATCCTAAAATTGAAACACTAATCGATATTATGTATGCCCTAGGTGTTAGTAGCGATTACCTTTTAGGAGCGGATAAGTTTGTTGAACTAAAGGATCCAACTGTTCATTATGAAACTTTAACTAACGAAGAAATGATGTTTATCAACGAACTTAGAAAAGATAAAATTCTGCAAGAAAGACTTTTAAGAGATCCTAAAGAGGGCATAAAGGTAATTAAAAACAAAATTTAAAAACTGGTTATTTTAATCAGTTTTTTTCATATTATTTAGTAATGAAAAAATATGTAAGTTTTATATTAATTTTAATCCTTTTAATAGGAAGTTTCTATTATGCTGATAAAGTATCAAATTTTATTATAAATAAAAGTCCCCTTATGAAAACCCTAAAAAATAATAAAAATAAATATGAAATAAAAAGTGTTGATGCCATAGTTTATGAAGAATATATTATTCCGGGTATCGAAGGAAAAAAAGTAAGTGAAATAGAAAGTTATTATAATATGAAAAAATATAATACTTTTGTTTCTGATAAATTAATTTATAAAAGCATTTTACCAAGTATTAGTCTTGAAAAAAATAAAGATTTAATAATTAATAAAGCAAATCCCCTTAAAAATGGTGTAAGTATTCTAGTTTCAAATAATAAGGGTGTTATAACATATTCACAAAATCTTGATATAACTCTTTTAGTAAATGATGAAACCTTTAAGGGAAATATTTTAAATGAACAAATTAATGATGGACAAAACTTTAATAAAACTAATGAACTTTTAAATAAATATAATAAAAATAAAAAAATATGTATAGTAAATAAATATCAAAATAATGAATGTTATAAAAAAGGTTATTATCTTGTTAAACCCACCTTTGAAATAAATAATAATAACATTTATATTAAAGATAAAATTACCTCGGGAGATATAATTTTAATAAGTGATGATTTAAAAGTAGAGTATTATAAAGAGATTTTAAAAACATTAAATTATAATGATTTAAAGGTATATAAATTAAGTTATCTAATTAGTGAAAAAAGGGATTAATTTCGACAATTTTTTCACTATTTTTTTGATACATTATATTTGGTGAAATTATGAAAAGGTTTAAAAGTGTGTCAAAAAAGAAAAAGATTCAAAGAAAAATAATTATTTTTTTGCTTGAAATAATTATAAGTTTATTGATCGTTATCTTTATAAAAAATAATTTTAAATTAAGTGAAGATAAAATTAAATATTTAACTTATTCATATTTAGGTAAAATGGAACGAAAAAAAGAAGAAAT
>DJOC01000051.1:7868-9079 GCA_002439555.1 Caryophanales bacterium UBA6448
GAAATAAAAGTTTTTAATGAAAGAGCACCAAATGTTTATATCTATAATACTCATCAAACTGAAAAGTATGCTTATAACAAAGTAAATAGTTATAATTTAGATTATGATGTATATTTTGCTAGCTTTATTTTAAAAAGTTATTTAACAGACTTTGGCATTTTAAGTACTGTTGAAGATGAAAAGGTAAGTAAAGTGTTAAGTGATAAAGGGCTTACTTATAAAGATAGTTATCTTGCAAGTAGATTCTTACTTGAAAAGGCTAAAGAAAATAATAATGATTTAAAATATTTTATTGATTTACATAGAGATTCGGCATCTTATGAAATGACCACCTGTAATTTTGATGGCAAAAGTTATGCAAAAATATTATTTGTTTTAGGAATGGAGTTTGAAGGTTATGGAGAAAATGAAAAAATGATAAATTATTTAAATGAAAAACTAAAAAGTATTAATTCTTGTTTATCAAGGGGAGTATCTAAAAAAAGTGGTAAGGGTGTAAATGGAATTTACAATGAAGATTTTGATAAAAATTTAATTCTAATTGAAGTCGGAGGTCAATATAATAATATTAAAGAGGTATCTAATACTTTAGAAATTTTTGCAAAGATACTTTCTTTATATATAAATGAGGGTAATAATGAAAAAACATAATTTTTTAAAAACAATTTTTATTTTAGTATTTTTGCTTTTTCTAGCACTTTTTATTGCTAGTAAAACTGGTTATTATGAAAAAAGTGTTAAAGATAAAACTTATTTAACAAATCAAAAGTTAAAGGAATTTGAAAAAGATATTAGTGAAGGTAAAAATGTAGATGCCAAAGATTATCTTCCTAAAGAAGTAGACTACTCAAATGTGTTTACTAAATCTGCGAATAATATTTCTAATAAAATTGGTTTAGTTGTTAATTCTAAAGCAAAAAACGTTTGGGATTTTATAAAGACTTTATTTATTTCCTAACTTCCTGTATAATAATATTTGGTGATTAAATGAAATCAAATATTAGAAATTTTTCGATTATTGCTCATATAGATCATGGTAAATCTACTTTAGCAGATCGTTTTTTGGAACTTACAAATACATTTGATAATAGGTCAAATGTTTCACAAGTACTTGATAATATGGAACTTGAAAAAGAAAGAGGTATTACAATTAAACTTAATGCGGTATCACTTGATTATAAAGGGTATACTTTAAATTTAATTGATACTCC
>DJOC01000051.1:9187-21724 GCA_002439555.1 Caryophanales bacterium UBA6448
GTTGATGCCTCTCAAGGTATTGAAGCGCAGACTCTTGCTAATCTTTATCTTGCTTTAGAAAATGATTTAACAATAATTCCCGTTATAAATAAAATTGATCTTCCAAATGCAAATGTTCCTAAAGTAAAAGAGGAACTTGTTAAAACTTTAGGTTTTAAGGAAGAAGAAATTCTTCTTTGTAGTGCTAAAACAGGAATTGGTGTGCAGGAAATTTTAGATGCTGTTATAGAAAAAGTTAATCCTCCGGTTATAAAAGAGGATGCTCCTTTAAAAGCGTTAATATTTGATTCACATTTTGATTCATATAAGGGAGTTGTTCTTTTGGTAAAGGTTATGGAAGGCTCTATCAAAGTTAAAGATAAAATTTATATGATGCAAAAAGGTTCCTCTTTTGAGGTAACTGAAGTAGGTGTAAATAAAATAACCAATAAAGTGCTTGAAAAACTTTCTAGTGGTATGGTAGGTTATGTAGCCGCTGCGATTAAAGATATTACAAAAGTTGCAGTTGGTGATACCATCACTTTAGAGGAAAATCCTGCTTTAGAGCCACTTCACGGGTATAAGCCAATGAAACCAATGGTATTTTCAGGAATATTCCCAATTGAGGCAAGTAAGTATGATGATTTAAAAGAGGCCTTAGAAAAATTAAAACTTAATGATGCATCTTTAGAGTTTACTCCAGAAAATTCGGTTGCTTTAGGCTTTGGTTTTAGAACTGGCTTTTTAGGACTTTTACATATGGACATAATTTTAGAAAGATTAGAAAGAGAATTTAATCTTGAAACTATTGCAACAACACCATCAGTTGTTTATAAGGTAGGACTTACAAGTGGCGAAGAAATCGAAGTATCTAGTCCAAATGAAATGCCAGAAAAGGTTAAAATATCATATATTAAAGAACCTTATATTTATACAAATATTATTTCACCAACAGAGTTTATTGGTCCTATTATGACACTTTGTCAAAATAAAAGGGGTATTTACGATACCACTGAATATATCGATGAAACAAGAGTTAATATTCATTATTACATCCCTTTAGGAGAAATTATTTATGATTTTTATGATAAACTTAAAAGTTATACTAAAGGTTATGCTTCATTTGATTATGAAGTAAGTGATTATAGAGTAAGTAAACTTGTTAAAATGGACATTTTATTAAATGGAGATATTGTGGATGCCTTATCTGTTATTGTTCACGAAGATTTTGCCTATAATAAGGGCAGAGAAATTGTAACTAAACTTCGTAAAACAATTCCAAGACAAATGTTTGAGGTACCAATTCAAGCAAGTATTGGTTCAAAAGTTATTGCCAGAGAAAATGTTAGTGCAATGAAGAAAAATGTTCTTGCAAAATGTTATGGTGGCGATGTTTCGAGAAAAAGAAAACTGTTAGAGAAACAAAAAGAAGGTAAAAAGAAAATGAAAATGATTGGTTCTGTTGAAGTTCCAAAAGAAGCCTTCTTAAAACTATTAAGTGATGAGGAGTAGTATGAGAAGTAAAAAACAAGAAGAGGAAATGAAAGTTAAAATATTATTTTTAAGTAAACTATTTTTAGAAAGTAATTATTCTGATATAGAGCTTTCAAATATTACTGGTATAAGTTCTTCGAGCGTAGGAAGATACTTAACTAGCGATTTAGCAAAAGAAGTTTTAGGCAGTGATATTTATACTGAAATTTCTAGGAAAAGACAAGAAAATTTATATAATGCTAAAATTAAGGGCGGACAAAATTTTATTAAACAAAATGTTCCTTTTAAAGATAATGAAGGAAAGTTTATAGGTAGTTATAAAAGATGATTAAAAGTGCTTATATACATATTCCTTTTTGTAATAAGATTTGTTCATACTGTGGCTTTTGTAAAATGCTTAAAAATGATGCATTCGTGGACACTTATCTAAATTCATTAGAAAAAGAAATTAAAAAAGTTTATAAAAATGATATATTAGATACCCTTTATATAGGTGGAGGAACACCTTCATCATTAAATGAAAAGGAACTTAATAAATTATTTTCTATTTTAAAAATATTTAAATTAAATGAAGAATATGAATATACTTTTGAAATGAATATTTTAGATATTAATGAAAAATTACTATCATTTTTAAAGAAAAATAGAGTAAATAGATTAAGTATAGGTATCGAAAGTTTTGATGAAAATAATCAAAAGTTATTAAATAGAGTGGTTTCTTATGAAGAAACAAAATCTAAAATAGATTTATGTAAAAAATATTTTAATAATATAAATGTAGATTTAATTTATGCTATTCCTAAAGAAAGTATTAAAACTTTAAAGAGTGATTTAGATAAAATTATCTCTTTAAATGTTAATCATATAAGTACATATTCCCTTATGATTGAACCTAATACCTTATTAAGTATAAAAGGGACTTTACCAATTAGTGATAGCCTTGATAAAAAAATGTATGATGTTATATGCAGGGCTTTAGAGAAAGAAGGCTATATTCATTATGAAGTAAGTAACTTTGCAAAAGAGGGTTTTTACTCAAAACATAATAGTGCTTACTGGCTTAATGATAATTATTATGGATTTGGTCTTGGTGCATCAGGTTATATTGATAACTTAAGATATACAAATACAAAAAATTTAACTCTTTATTTAAAAGGTAATTACATTTCTCAAAAAGAAATTTTAACTAAAGATGATGAAATTACCTATGCATTAATTCTTGGGTTTCGTTTTATAAAGGGAATAGATATAGAAAAATTTAAAGAAAGATATAATGTAGATTTACTTACAAATGAAAAAGTAAAAAAATTATTAAGAAATAAAAAACTTGTTTTAAATAATGGAAGTATTAGTATTAACAAAAAATATATTTATGTAGAAAATGAAGTATTAATAGAATTTATTTAAAAAAGGAGAGAAAAATGCTTTATAACTTGGAAGTTTTAAATGGAGAAATGACTCCAGACTTTAGCAGTGAAGTATTTGATTATAATGTAAATGTTGATTCAAGTGCACTTACATTAATATTTAATTATGATACTTGTGAAAATTGCAAAGTAACAGTATATGGAAATAGTAATTTAACATCCGGAGAAAATCACGTTTTAATTGAGGTTTATGATAAAAAAGTTACTACTTATACATTAACTGTTTATAAAGAAAAAAAAGAATCACAAGTGTTTAGTGAAGTAAAAACGGTAGTTAATACCGAAGATAAACCAAAGGAATTTTTAATTCCAATAATATCAGTAATATGTTTTTTAACGATTTTGGTATTATTTTATGTAATATTTCATAAGAAAAAAGTATGAGAGAATATAAATTAATTGCCCACAGAGGTAGTCATAAATTTGCAAAAGAAAACTCACTTTTTTCTTTTTTTAATGCCATAAATGAAAATTATTATGGATTTGAATGTGATGTAAGACAGTCAAAAGATAAAAAGTTTTATATTTATCACGATATGCTTTATGATGGAAAATTATTTAAAAGTTTAAATTCAAATGAAATAATGTGTGATACTTTAGAAAGTGTTCTTAAGTTAAATACAAATAAAATAATTCTTTTGGAAATAAAAGATCCTTTTATAGATATAGATAATTTAGTTAATATTTTAACAAAGTATAAAAGTAAAAATATTTATGTTATGTCATTTTATAATACCATTATTGATAAATTAAATATTATGAATAAAACTTATAAAGTTGGTATTTTAAATTATGTATTAAATACCACTGAAAAACATTTTAAGTATGATTTTATATGCATTTTAAGACCACTTTTAAATGATAAGATAATTAATTTTATTAAGAAAAATAATAAAGAACTTTTTGTTTATGGTAATTATAATAATAATTTTAAATATGATTTTCCATATTATATTGTTGATTAATCTTTACAAGTTCCATTATAAAGACTGTATACATCTTCAATATAATTTATTAGTTTGTCATAATTATATTTCCTTTTTTCATAGTTATAAATATACCTGTTTAAATTATTAAACCAATCTTCATATGTTTTTTTATCAGTATAGTAATAAGATGTAACATTTTTTACTTTGCCTTTTTTATTATATTCAATAAAATATTCATATTTTTCATTGTCATAAAAGCAAGTTACTCCTTTGCTACCATAAAAAATATTTTTTTCATAAACCATTTTAAAGATTAATAGACCTATTAATGCAAGAACAATTATAATAGCGTTTATTATTAAATATATTTTTAATACTTTTTTGAAAAGATTATTGGAACTTTTTCCTTTTTTGCAAAAGTAGTTTAATTCAATATTAAATACTTTACATATTTTTTCTATATCATTTAGATTCGGAGTAGTTATATTTTGCTCCCAGTTAGAAACGGTTTGTCTAGATACTCCGAGTTTATTTGCAAATTCTTCTTGAGTTAAAAAGTTATCTTTTCTTAAATTTTTTACGTACTTTCCAAAATTCATAGTGTACCTCCATATAAATATAATAATATATTTTCTAAAAAATTAATATCAAATTTATTTGACATTTTGATAAAGTAATTTATATCTATTTAATTTTTATATAAACTATTGACAGAAAGTTAATTTGATGATAGGGTATAGAACTAAGAAAGAAATTTTATTTATAAAAGCTGGTGGTTGTTTGGAAAAGATTATATTAGACAATTTAGAAAATTTAAATGATGTATTCAAAGAATATTTTACTTTTGTTGAAAATAGTGGCTTTGAACAAACAATAATAGAAAAATATAGTAATAAAATAATAAACATATTTAATATATCACCATCTATATTAAATAAAATTAGAATAGAAAATAATATTCAAACACGAGGTGTATATTTAAAAGATGCCAAAGAAATTGTATTAAATGTTAATTACATTATTGCCTGTCTTAAGATGAATTTTATTGATAAATCAATAGCTACAGTTGAATATTTAACTTTATTATTACACGAGATAATACATTGTATACAACAAGAATATATTCGTAATAATAGTAACTTTAAAAAAGATATATTATTTTCAAGTGAAATGTTTAGATTCTATTCTTGTAATGATATAAAACTCCAACCATTATTTCCTGATGAGATAAATGCTAATTTGTTGTCAGTTTTATTTATTAACCAATTAATTGAATTGTTAGAAAAAGAAAATTTAAGTAGATATTGTGAAAAACAACTAATTTATTATTTGACTTTAGGATTAATAAATAATGAATCTATTAATTCTCAATTAAAGTATTTATATAAACACCTACTAAATGTTGATTACGAAGAAAAATTTGATTCATTTAATCAAAATGAAAAAATTATTTATGGAGTTACAAAAAGTGATTTAACAATGGAAAAAATTTTTGAGAGCTATCGAACACAAAAATTGTGTTTAGATATAAAAATGAAAGGAGGAAAAAGATGAACGGGGAAGTATCAAGAAAAAGTTATAAAACTTATTCTACTTGGGATAATCGTATGCAAGTTGTTGTAAGCACTATAGATGGAAATAAACACGTTTTTAATTTTATTAACTACAATGATGATTCTCATTCACATATAGTGTATGATAGATACAACAATAGAGTATGGGCTAGAAATTATGAGAGCAATGCTGATGAAAATTATGGACACTCATATAATCAAGCAATGCAAGATTGGTATATGGCTACTGAAGTTTCACAATTTCCATATAATTTTGAGCAAAGTAATTCATTTATTTTAGATAATTTAACAGAACAAGAATTATTACAATTAAAATCATATTTAGAAAATTTTCAAGCAGACGAAACTAATACAATAAGTAGATAAATAAAAAAAGGAAATAAACACAATTAACCAATTGAAAATATTTTCTTTTTTTTTATTTATTATGTAAAAAATTATGTTACAATATTGTTGTGAAAGGATGATTTTAGTGAAAAAGTATTTGGTATTAGGTAAAAGTAATATAATTAATCATTATTGTGATGATAAGAGTGATGTTACTATTTGTGATTATGCAAAAGAGTATTACAATTTAAAATCTTTTGTTAAAAATAATGAACAATTTAAAGATAACATTATAGTTTATAAAGAGCTTTTGGATGAAGAAAAATTTTGTAATATTCTAAAAAAACATAAACCGCAAAATATTATTGTCGATATTAATATCTATAAAGATAGACTATCATCTTATCTTGTTTCTAATGATACTAATATTGATTTAATTTCTTATTTTAAAATGATATTTGATGGAATAAATACCATAAAAAATGTAAATGTAATATTAATTTCCTCTTGTGATGTTTATAACTCGTCTAGAAATATAATAATCAGTGAAAAAGAAAAAATTAGAGCATCTAAAGTTAATTATATTAATAACCTTATAAATATTGAAAATTTATTTTTAAAATATAGTTTTAATAAAATAATTTTAAGGGTACCATTACTTTTGGGTTATGGTTTAGAAAATAGTTTTATAGAAAGAAAAATTTCACAAGTATATAAAGGACATATTTCTTATGATAGTGATATTCCATTTTATAATTTTATTGATGTTAGTTTTTTATGGAAAGCAGTAGTTAATTCAGTAAATTATATGGATGATAAAAAAGATGTAAGTGAAGTAATAAATGTTGTAAATAGTAAATGTATTAATAGAAATAAGCTTGTTAGAAAGATAATCAGTTATACAGAATGTGAAAAAGCATATAAAGATTGTCATTATAAATTACCTCGAAATAATGATAAAAACGATTTATTTAATACAAATTATAGATTATTTAATAATCATAAAATGAAAAATATGCTAGGACTAATTGAAAATACTGATATTGATGATAGTTTAAAAGAAACAATACTTTGGTACAATAACTCTCATTTATTAAATCAAAAATTAACAATAGAAATAAAAAAAGAATTTGAAAGTTACAAAGATGCTATAAAAAGAGCAGAGTACATTATGAAATATCAAGAAAATGAATTAACTAATTTAGAAATAATGAAATATTTTAGAAATAATAAAAAAGTATCAGCAAATAAATTAAGTGATACTTATAAAGATTTAGATTTAGATAGTTTGATTAATTTAAAAAATGATATTATTAAATATTTGAACCAATTTAAAAATAAAAAAGTTAAAACATTTCCTAATGGAATAAAATATCAAAAAACACGTAATAAAGTAACGACATTTCTTTATGAAGATATTTTAACTGAAAATGATAAAAAGTATTTTGAAAATCAATTAAACGAACTTGAAAAATTAATAACAAAGAATAATTTAAAATAAATATAAAAATGGAGGTATAATGAAACTAGTTAAACCTAATGAAAAATATAAAGATTCTTATTATGAACTTGTTAATGAAGGGGTAGAAAATAAAGATGTTCAAGAAATGGGTAATGCTTATAGAGAAAATGAAGAATTTTCTCATTTAATTAAAAGACTTAAAGATAGAGAAAAAGGTAAAAATATATCTAAAAAAGATGTACCCGCAACAGTTTATTTTATTATAGAAAAAAGTGAAATCGTTGGTACAATTGATTTAAGACACACTTTAAATGAAAATTATTTTGAAAGGCTTGGTCATATTGCATATTATATTAAACCTAGTATGAGAAATAAAGGTATTGCCACTAAAGCACTTGGTTTAGCAATAAAAAAATATCAAAATAAAAATATATCAGAAATATTAATCACTTCTTATGAAGATAATTTATATTCAAGAAAAGTTATAGAAAGTAATGGTGGTAAATTAGAAAAAATTATATTTGATGAAAAAAGTAAAAAAAATATATGTAGATATTGGGTTAACATTTTAAGCCAAATAGTTTAAATATTAATGACTTTAAAACCTTATTATAGTATATTATATACATAAATAAGAAAGGAATTTTATGGAGATAATCGAAATTAAAAAGGCATTAACCCTGCAAAAAAAAATGAATTTACCTGGAAATTTATATCATAAAACACAAATTGATTTTGCATATAATACTAATCATATGGAAGGTTCAACAATTACATCAGATGAAACAGCAAGTATATATGATACAGGAACCATCTTAACGTCAAATGATAAGGTCATTGTTTTAAAAGATGCTACAGAAATTAAAAATCATTTTACTTTGTTTAAATATATGCTTGATACTGTAGATGAACCACTAACTGAAAATATGATTAAAAAGTATCATTTTATATTAAAAAATGGTTCATTTCTTTTTAGATAATGATTAATATAAAGTGAAAAATTTTACTTAAACATGAAAAATCTTTCAGTGGGATTAGTTATAAAATACATTTAATACTAAAGAAAAAATGGATTTTATTAATTTAATATATCCTAGAATTTTTGTCAAAATAATTGACATTTATAATTATTAGTGTATAATTGTATGTAATTGGTACTCAGGAAACTTTCGAAGCCCTGAGTCAATTAGTCCTTAATTTTCTTTATAGAAAGTTAAGGACTTTTTTATATTAGAAGTGCCTAAACTACTAGGCATTTTTATAAAAGTTTCACCTAACTAAAAGTTCTATATACTAAAGAAAAAAATGATTTTATTAATTTAATATGAAAATTTCTTGAAAGAAATTAATAGTTAAGGTATAATAAGACTAGAAAAAATAGGTGAGGGTATGAGAAAGATTATAGCTTGTTTAGATATTGGTTCTTTTAGTATTAAACTTGTTGTCGGAGAAATAACTAAAAATAAAGTTAATATTTTAGCGTGTGCAGAAAGTCCCTCACAAGGAATTAAGAAAGGTTATATAGTAAATCCTGAAAGTGCTAGTATAGCAATTAAAGATGTTTTTTCTAAATGTGAAAATATGTTGGGGCTTCCAATAAAAAGTGTACTTCTTTGTGTACCCACTGATAATCTTGAGTGTTTTGTTTCTAGCGCTTCAGTTAATATTACAAATGAAGATAATGTTATAACTCATGATGATATTACAAAAGCAATGCAAAAAAGTATTTATAAAAAGATTGATGATAATAAGGAATTAGTTACAATTTTACCAACAAAGTTTATTATAAATGATGATGAAGTTGTATCTAACCCAGTTAAATGTGTTGCGGGAAAATTAACAGTTAATGTCGTCGCAGTAGTTGTACCTAAAATAAATACAGATAATATAATAAAATTTTTAAGTAAACTTAATATAAAAGTTTTAGATATATGTATAGAACCAATAAATGATTACTATGAATTTAAAAGGCCAGAGTATGCTAAAAGTGTTGGTGCTGTAGTAAATATTGGTTATAGTAATTTAACTGTATCAATTATTAACAAGGGAATCCTTACATCTAGCGAGATAATTGATATAGCATCTTCCTCAATAGATAAAGATATTGCTTACGTTTTTAAAACAAATAAGAAAGATGCAAACTATATAAAAGAGAATTTTACTTGTGCAGATATACATATGGCAAGACCAAGTGAAAGTATTGTAATCAAAGATATTAATGGTGATGATAGAAAAATTTCTGAGTATGAAGCCACAAATGTAGCAATATCGAGGTTAAAAGAACTTGCTGGCTTAATAAAAAAGCAAATTAACCTCTTAACAAAAAAAGAAATAAGTTATATAATAATTACAGGGGGAGTTACAAACTTACCTTATTTTGAACATTTTATTCAAGATAACTTTAAAGATTTAGCAAACTATGAAGTTGTTAAAGAACTTGGAGTTAGAGATAATAAATATTCAAATGTAGTAGGTGCTATAAAATATTATAATAGCAGATTGAAATTAAGAAATGTTGAAATATCAATATTTGATTTAGAACAGCAAGAAGAACTTGGGGGAACTTCAAAAAAAGTAAACATATCCGAAAATTCTCTTCTTGGCAAAATATATGGATATTTTTTTGATAATTAAGGAGGAAAGTAGATGTCAAATTTAGTAATGGATCAAGTAGCAAAAATAAAAGTTGTTGGTGTAGGCGGAGGCGGTTGTAATGCCGTTAACCGAATGATTGAAGAAGGAGTACAAAGTGTAGAGTTTTATGTAGTTAATACAGATTTACAAGTGCTTAATGCTTCATTATGTCCTAATAAAATTCAAATAGGTAAAAATATTACTGGTGGTAGAGGTGCTGGTGCAAATCCTGAAGTTGGTAGAGCTGCAGCTCTAGAAAGCAAAAGTGAACTTGAGGAAGCTTTAACTGGTGCTGATATGGTTTTTGTTGCTTGTGGTATGGGAGGCGGAACTGGTACTGGTGCTGCTCCAATTATTGCAGAGATTGCACAAGAACTTGGATCACTTACTGTTGGTATAGTTACAAAACCATTTAAGTTCGAAGGTAAAAGAAGAATGGAAAATGCACTTTTAGGACTTGATGATTTAAAAAAACATGTAGATACTTTAATTGTAATTCCTAATGATCGTTTAAGGGATATTATAGATAAAACAACATCATTTGATGATGCATTTAAAGAAGTTGATAATGTTCTTCATAGAGGTGTACAATCAATTTCTGACCTTATTGCTGTTACTGGAGTTATCAACCTTGACTTTGCAGATGTTAAAACTGTTATGGAAAAAAGTGGTACAGCAATTATTGGTATTGGTTGTGCTGCTGGAGAAAATAGAGCAATTGAGGCTGCAAAACAAGCTGTATCAAATTCTCTTCTTGAGGAAACTATTGATGGAGCAAGAAATGCTATTGTCAATGTAACAGGTGGTAATAACCTTACATTATTTGAAATTGAAGATGCAGTTGAAACTGTTAGAGAGGCAGCAAATAATGATGTTAATATTATCTTCGGTGCAATTAAAAATGAAAATCTTCAAGATGAAGTTATTGTTACTGTAATTGCAACAGGATTTGATGAAGAAATTAGTAATGAAACATTATTTGATGGACAACTTCCTAAAAGAAAAACACCAGAGATTTTAGATAATGATTATGAAATTCCTCCATTCTTAAGAAGTCAAGACTAATTGACTAACTAAATAAAATATGCTATATTAGGTATGTAAGAACAAAACTTACATATAATAAAAAAAGGAAGCAATCGTTTTTTGGATGACGAGCGCTACCAGTTTAATAGTAAACGCTCAACTTACATTACTGTAAGCTGGGCACTTTTTATTTTAATATAAGAATTAAAATAATGACTAAACTGGCCAAAATTATAAAACTTATATTTAATATTATCCAATATGTAAAAAATACTTTAGTTGACTTCTTCATAGGACCACCTCGCTTTCTTTTAAAAGAATAGTTGAGTGGTAGCGCCCGCCTAACGGTTACTTCCTATATTAATGATACCACTGGTTAGAATTTATGTCAATAACAAATGTTTGTAAAAATTAAATTTAAATGCACCAAAAAGGATTGCAATTCATTATATTTTTTGTTATATTTAATTTGTAAGATAAATGTCTTACAAATTAGTGGAGCCACTCGTAATTGCTATGCGAGCCCTACCGTTAATAGGAATCTTTAATTTATTTGCAAAAATGAATTAAGGCGCTTTTTATTTTAATAATGGTAAAAGGAAATGGCGTTGTCATTTCTTTTTGCTTGTTACAAAATATATTGTCATTTTGAAAACAATAAAAAAATTTTTTTTTGAAATGAAATATAAAATAACATTTAGACATTATTTGACATAATTTTTATTTCTTTTTTTATAAAATAGTGTTGGTGATGATATGACAGTTTATATTGATTTAGTATGTATAATTAATTTTATATATGATTTTTTAATACTTCTTACTGTATCATTTACTTTAAAAAGAAATAGAAAAATTTATTATTATATCTTGTCTTCCTTAATAGGGGTGTTATCTATATTTTTATTATTTTTAAAAATTAATAATATAATTTTATTTTTATTAAAAATATTAATAAGTGTAATTATGGTAATAGTTGCTTTTGGTTATAAATCAATAAAATATACAATATCAAATATTATATATTTTTATATGACTTCGATAATCCTTGCAGGTTTTCTATACTTAATAAAGGGAAATAGTTCTAACTTTAATTTAAATTATATTGTGCTTTTAATAATAGGACCAATAATACTTTTTATATATTATAAAAGTAATAAAAAATTAAAAAATACATATAGTGATTATTATAAAATTAAAATAGTATTTGATAATATAGAGTATAATTTAGTATCTTTTTATGATAATGGTAATAATTTAAAAGACCCTGTAAGTAGAAAAAGTATTATTATTGTAGAAAATAATAGATTAGAAAAAATATATAATATTAGATCACCAGTCTATGTACCAGTTATTACTGTTAAGGGTACGCATCTTATGAAATGCTTTAAACCTAGTTATATAATTTTAAATGATAAAAAAATATATAATTATTTAATTGGCGAAAGCTCTATTAAATTTAGTGATGGAGTAGAGTGTTTATTAAATAAAAGTTTAAAGGAGGATGGTTATGTTTAAAAGACTTTTATTAAAATTATTTTTAAAGTATGAAGAAGTTTTTTTCGTGGGAGCAACTGATAAACTTCCACCGCCACTTTCTAAAGAGGAAGAACTTAAATATTTAGTTCTTGCTAAATCCGGAGATAATTATGCAAAAGATAAACTTATTGAACATAATTTAAGATTAG
>DJOC01000023.1:0-1122 GCA_002439555.1 Caryophanales bacterium UBA6448
TAGAATATTTTACATTATTTAACATCAAAAAAAATACACTAATTATATAATTCTACAAAAATAAAAAAAGAATTAAACTCCTTATCATTCATATTCTCTTCATTTATGATTATAATACTAATGGTCGAAGTAGTATTATTTGCAGTTATGTTTTCAAAACTAGTACATTTGCAAAATTAAGGAATTAAGCTACCTCGATTGACACATTGTGGTTCTTATGCTATAATTGAACCTATAAAAGAACTGATCTAGTTGGACTTACCGACGCTTTCGGTTCTTTTTATTTTCTTTTAAAATACTTTAAATATTTATCTTTTCCCATAAAAATAACTTCTTTATATATGGAATTATACTTTTCTCTATTTAATAATTTTTCTATCTGTTCCATTGCTATTTCATTAGTTAAATCACAATTATCAGTATCAATATTTACAATAATTTTATTAGACTGTTTTCTAGCTTCATCAAAACATCTTTGTATTTTTTTTCTTTGACTATTGTTACTTTCACTTTTATAAACACTTTTAATTTCATAATAATTATTTGAAGTTTTACCAAGTCTTTCGATATCAGGGACATTAATACTAGTAGGTTTTTCAATTTCTCTTAACAAATTCATATTCCAACCTAATTCTTCTCTTAATCTGTTTATAACTTTTTTTTCGTCCTTTGTTAAATTGGCTTTTCTAAATTTAGCATTATTTTTGGTATATGTAATTTTGTTTCCTTTTTCATCAAGTGTATTAAAATTACAAACAAACTCAGGTTCTATGGTTTTTACTTTTCCATTTTTTATTGCATCGTATGTAATATCTTCATATTGTGTTAAATTAAATTCAGATATTACCGTATCTCTTTTATTTAATAATTCTTTTCTTTGAGCAAATTTTTGAATATTTAAAGGTATTCTTTCTAATCCATCAAGCCTTTTGATATTTTTATCAATACAAGTCAATTTATAATTATTATTGTTATTACTACTATTTATCCAATTAAAATCATCATATAAAATCAGCCCATTTTCTTTTATACTTTCGCGCAAATATAATGTATTTTCTATCACAGATTTATCCATTTACTTTTTAATTTTCAAAAATAATTCTATGTCATTTTGAAATTCTC
>DJOC01000023.1:1265-4690 GCA_002439555.1 Caryophanales bacterium UBA6448
ATTTTACATTATTTAACATCAAAAAAAAATACACTAATTATATAATTCTACAAAAATAAAAAAGGAATTAAACTAACCCCTTATTTACTAACATTACTAATAAATTCTAATAATTTAGTAATTCTTTTATCAAGACCACTGACAAGTTTTTCTTTTCTTCTGTCAGACATATCTAATTTATCTTGATATTTCTCAAGTATCAATCTATAGTCATCACAAATTCCATTTAATTTAGATAAGTTGATTCTTAAAATGTCTTTACCAATAGTGTTTAGTATATCTTCATAATCTTTATCGGTATTACTAAAGAATTTTCCTTTGCCCGAAGAAAAATTTATTTCATCTGTATATTTATTACACTGCATACTTTCTCCAGTATCAAATATCGGTGCTACCCTTTCCCATTTTAAATTATTTACATTACGAATGACACCAAAATTTTTAAGATGTCTATCATTATTAAGCATTAAATAATCAAGAACAAATAAATTTTCAATATTTTCTCTTGCATTAGGAACATTATGTTTTTCTAATATTTGTATGTAAAATTCATAATCATTTATATTATTTGGCTTTTTTTCAGAATTATATATATCATAAGCTGATATTAGCTCCTCATTCTCATTTATAAAATCATTACATTTAGAGATTAATTTTGTTTTATCAGACCATTCTACCTCATAATTACAATAATCAAAGCCTAATCTTCTACATATTTGTGAAGCAAGATATTCATTAATTGGTTCCTCTTTATTAAAGGTATAAGTTCCCTTAACTAAAACTCTTTTACCATTTTCAATAATCCATCCCTTCTGAAGCATTCCATCCGTTGTATTATTCGGAGATCTAAAAATATTTTTATCTAAACTAATTTTGCTTTTTGAACTACTATCAAGACTGGCATCAAGATATGCTTCATATTCAAAATCATTGGTAAAGAAATTAATATTTTCCCATTTTACATCACTATTTACATCCTTTAACCAATATTGATCTGACAAAGATAAACCATAAGATTTATTAAGAAGTTCATCACTTGAGGAAACTCCTAACTTATCTAGTAACTTTTCTAAACCTTTTCTCCAAGAGGGAATACCTCTACCTCTAAACCAATCATTTACAGCTTTAGTTAAACTAAAACTCTTATTTTTTGAGGCATTAAAAACTGCTAACGGAGCATATTCAATATTATATATTTCATATATTTTGCTTATTACATTATATGAATTATATTCAATTAACATTATTTTTTGATTTTTATTCATCAATATGCATTTCATAAAAACTCCTCCTCAATAAAAAGTTTATTTCATTAATAATTATATCATTCAAAATTTTTATTTGCAAATCAAAAAAGATACTGAAAAGTACCTTTATACACCAATTTTAATATTTCTTTTTTTAAGAATATATTTACGTAGATAATCTACTGGGAAAACTGTTAAAGATAAAATAAGGCAGAATAATAATTCTTTAAAAGTTAGTCCATAAGTTCTAAATAAATTACCGCCATAATAAATAATATAAATCTGAGCAAAAAAGATAAATGTATTAATAATTAAGAAAACCTTATTTTGAAGTATATGAGCAAAAATATTTAATCTATGTGTACGGGAGGCAAATGAATTACAAATACCCATAAAAATGAAAAGTGCGAAATAAGCCGTATATAAAAATTTATCTCCCTCAGAAAATCTAATAAAATGTTTAATAATTGGTAGTTTTAAAAATAGTAAACAAACTACGGCACAATATGCACCATTAACAACAATTTGATTTAACATATACCTGTTTAAAATAACTTCATCCTTATTTTTAGGTTTTTCACTCAAATATTCCTTAAGCGGTGGTTCATAAGAAAAAGCAAGTCCTGCAAAAGTATCCATAATCATATTAAGCCATAACATTTGAATTATAGTAATTGGTGTTGATATTCCTGCAAGAACACCAACGATTGAAAGTATTAGAGCGCAAATATTAACTGTAAGCTGATATATAATAAACTTTCTTATACTTTTAAATATTGTTCTTCCGTACAAAATAGCTTTACAAATCGAGGAAATATTATCATCTAAAATTACTATATCACTAGCATCTTTAGCAACTTCTGAGCCACTTCCTAAAGCAAAGCCAACATCGCTTTTTTTAAGAGCAAGTGCATCATTTACTCCATCACCTGTCATACCAACAACTTGCTTATAAGACTGAAGTACACTTACAAGCCTACTTTTATCTTGTGGTAAAGCCCTAGCAATAATGCATAAATTAGGATATAAATTAATTATTTGTTCATCAGTAAGTACTGAAAGTTCATTATGGGTTAAAGCAACTGATTTTTCATTATAAAGTCCGAGTTCTTTGCCAATACTTACGGCTGTTTCTTTAGCATCTCCAGTAATCATAATAACCTTTATACCAGCATTTTTTATTAAATCTAAACTCGGTTTTGCCTCAGGCCTTAAAGTATCCGCGATAACAATAAGGTTAATAAAAACTAAGTCATTCTTATTGTTACCATAAGCATTTACAAGTACTCGATATCCTTTGGAAGTATAACTATTAATGATACTTTGAATAAAATTTTTTGAAATAAATTTTTCTTCATTACCAGATAAACCTAAATATTTTTGGCATTTATCAAGTAAAACTTCACTAGCACCTTTATAAAAATAGTAGTCTTTAGTTTGAACCATACTATATTTATCTTCCGAAGAAAATAACTTTTTATTTATTATTTTATCACTTAGTTGAAGGTTACCTGTAAAATTTTTAATTGCTCTATCAGTCGTATTTCCTCCTATAATTTTATCATTATCAAAAACACTTTCACTATTTAAATATAAAGATTTTGTTAAAATATCATAATACTTTCCATAACATTTTAATTCATTTTTATTTTGAAAACACTTACCCTCTTTAGTTATAATATATTTTACATTTAATTTTCCCATTGTAAGTGTTCCCGTTTTATCACAAAGAAGTACATTTAAACTTCCACTTGTTTCAATACCTACAAGTTTACGAACTAAAACATTATCTTTAAGCATCTTCTTCATATTCGAAGAAAGAACTAAAGTAATCATCATAGGAAGTCCCTCTGGTTTACATCAGTTATGATTATTTTCTTCTAATAAAAAATTTAATTTCGTAAAATTAAAGTATATATTTATGCTTTTATCATTAAATATTTCAATTCTTTTAATAAGTTTTAGAACAAGTCCTCTTGTAGGATTATTCATAAATTCTTTTATTAGTTTATTACATTCTTCATCGCTGTTTTCTTCATCATCATTTTTATTTGCATATTTTGATAGTATTTCTTTTTCTTCTTCTAATTTAGATATTTCATCATTTAGTTTAGCACTTATTCTTAAAAACATTTCTTCGGTAATTTTTTCTTCAAGTTTATCCATATACATCTTATC
>DJOC01000023.1:4778-5484 GCA_002439555.1 Caryophanales bacterium UBA6448
TATCATTTTGCTTATTTGCATTTTTATAATATGCTTTTGCTTTCTGCAAAGTTATATCATTATTCAAACATTTGGCAAATATTTTTCTAAGTTGATTGATTATAATTTCTTCTAATGTATCATAATTAAATGAATGTGATGTGCATAAATGCTTTTTTGAATACATCCTATAATAATTACAAACAATATATGTTTTACCTGCTTTATTAGGTTTGCAAATAGACATTTTATGTTTGCAATCTCCACAAAAAAGTATTCCATCTAATAATCTATATATATCTTTACGAGCTTTTACTTTGCAATTTTTAAGCATCTCTTGTACTTTATCAAAAGTTTTCTTATCAACTAGTGGTTCGTGAGTATCCTTAACAATTATCCATTCATCTTTATCATTAGGAACAACTTTTCTAATCTTATAACTAATTCTACTTCTTCTATTTTGTACCATATCTCCTAAGTATAATTCATTAGATAAAATACCTTTAACTGTTTTGGAACTCCATATTCCTTTTCTAGACATTTCTCCCAACCTTTTGTTATCTCGGAGCAAACACATTGTAGGAACATTATCATTAGTTAATTTATCTTTAATCTGATAATATGTCATCCCATTTCCTGCTAATCTAAATATTTCTTTTACTATTGGAGCTTCTTTTGGGTCTGGAATTAAATGATTTTTATCATTAGGATCTTTGGCATATCCAAA
>DJOC01000094.1:0-4698 GCA_002439555.1 Caryophanales bacterium UBA6448
TTAAAGATAAAATTAATTATATAAAAGATATTTTAAGTAGAGAAAAAAAGGTTGAATTTACTAGGCTTTTTAATGAATGTACAAAAGAGGAAATTGTTGTTACTTTCTTAAGTATTTTAGAAATGAGTAAAGATAATTTGATAACCTTGTCACAAAACAAAAATTTTAGTAAAATATATGTTGAGGTTTATAATGAATAAATTAGCAGTTTTAGAGGGAATACTATTTGTAGTTGGTGATGAAGGTATTACTATAGAAAAGATTTGTGATGTTTTAGAGATTGATGAAAAAGAGGCTAGAAAACTTTTAAATGATCTTCAGAAAGAATATGAAAAAGCTGAAAGAGGGATTCGAATAAGTTATTTATCTAACTCTTTTAAACTAACGACTAAAAAAGAACATATAGAGTATTATCAAAAATTAATTAAGGACACTTCAGGAGCAGAAACATTATCGCAAGCGGCACTTGAAACACTTGCAATTATTGCTTATAATGAACCTATTACCAGAGCTGGTGTTGATAATTTAAGAGGTATTTCTTCATCATTTATGATAAAAAAATTAATGGCAAAAGACTTAATTAAAGTATGTGGAAAGTCAGATTTACCAGGTCATCCTAATTTATATAAAACAACAAGAGAGTTTTTAGATTATTTTGGACTTGCATCTTTAAGCGACTTGCCAGAAATTAAATTTAATAAAGAAAATCCAAATGAAGAAGTGGATTTATATAAAAGTACATATAAAGAAAACTAACAAGAAGGTGATAGTATGTGTGGAATCGTAGGATTTGTAAATAATAAAGAAAATAAAGATAAAATTATTAAAGATATGTCAAAAAAAATTGAACATCGTGGACCAGATGGTGAGGGTTTTTATATTGATGATAGTTGTGCCCTTGCTCATCGTAGACTTGCAATAATCGACTTAAATACTGGTGCTCAACCAATTTATAATGAAGATAAAAGTAAGGTTATTGTTTATAACGGCGAAGTTTATAACTTTAAGGAATTAAAAAAGGCATTATTAAAAAAGAATCATATTTTTAAAACTAAAACTGATACTGAAGTAATACTTCATGGTTATGAACAGTGGGGTGAAAAACTGCCTAGTCATTTAAGAGGTATGTTTTCTTTTGCAATATGGGACAAAAATAAAAATGAACTATTTATGGCAAGAGATGGTTTTGGCATTAAGCCACTTTATTATGCAAAATTTAATGATACATTTATGTTTGCATCAGAACCAAAAGCATTTTTAGCAAATCCAGATTTTGAAAAAAAGTTAAATACTGATATATTGTCAGCATATTTATGTTTTAACTCTGTACCAACATCAGAAACTTTTTTCAAAGGGGTGTATAGACTAGATCCAGGAACTTATTTAATTTATAAAGATGGTAAGATTAAAACAAAAAGTTTCTTTAAACTTGAATTTAAAGAAAAAAATGATGATATGGACAAAATTGTTAATAATATTGATAAAGCAATGAAAAATTCTGTAGAGTATCATCAAATAAGTGATGTTGAAGTTGGATCATTTTTATCAAGTGGAATAGATTCATCGTACATAGTATCACTCGCAAAACCTGATAAAACTTTTACAGTTGGTTATGATAATCCTAAGTTTGATGAAATTAGTTATGCAAAAGACTTATCTGAAAAACTAGGTATAGAAAATTATTCGAAGAAAATTACAATGGATGAATATATTGCATCTTTTCCTAAAATTATGTATTATATGGATGAACCTTTGGCAGATCCATCCGCAATAGCCCTATATTTTGTATCGGAAATTGCTTCGGAAAAGGTAAAAGTTGTTCTTTCTGGTGAAGGTGCTGATGAATTTTTTGCAGGTTATAACTCTTACCAAGAGGAACTTACTATGCCAGGTTATATGAAAATTCCTTATTTTTTAAGACATATTGTTTCGAATATTGTTAGCCTTTTTCCAGATATAAGAGGATTTAATTTTCTTTATCGAAGAGGTCAAAAATTAGAAAATTATAATATTGGTTTAGGAAGAGTATTTCGTGATAAAGAAGCTCAAAGTATTGTTAAATTACCTAATCAAATAAATACAAAAGATATTGTAAAGAATGTTTATGATAGATATAAAGATAATTCAACATTAATTCAAAGACAAATGATTGATTATTATTATTGGTTAGTAAATGATTTTTTACACGCAGTAGATAGAAATACAATGATGTTTGGCCTTGAGGCAAGAACTCCATTTTTAGATAATAAGGTTTATGAAGTGGCAAAAGCATTACCTACTTATGCTAAAATTAACAAAGAAACTACAAAAGTTGCTCTTCGAAAAGCTGCACAAAAGGTAATTCCTAATGAAGCATATAAAAAGAAAAAACTTGGTTTTCCAGTTCCTTTGAGAGAGTGGATTAAAACAGATAAGTTGTATAATATAATCAAAGATAAATTTAATGGCGAAAGTGCAAAATTATTCTTTGATACAAAAAAAATTAATAAACTTCTCGAAGAACATAAAAATGGCAAAAGAGATTCATATAAAAAGGTTTGGACAATATATACATTTTTAGTGTGGTACGACATATATTTTAATGAAATATAGAAAGGATTTACTATGATAAATATTAAAACTGATTCAAGAAAAGTTAAGAAAGGTGATACTTTTGTTGCTATAAAAGGTAATACTGTTGATGGACACGATTATATAGAAAAAGCCATTGAAAATGGTGCTTCAAAAATAGTATGTGAACACGGAAGTTATAACGCTGAAACAATTATTGTTCCTGATACAAAAGAATATTTACAAAAATATATTGTTGATAATTATAAAGATGTTATAAATAAGCTTGATATTATTGGTGTAACTGGCACTAATGGTAAAACAACTACTTGTTTTCTAACTTATCAAATGCTTAATAAACTTGGTATAAAAACTGCTTATATTGGCACAATTGGTTTTTATGTTGAGGATGAAGTAAATGAACTACCAAATACAACTCCTGAAATAACCGAAATTTATTCAATGCTAACTACTGCTCTTGAAAAAGGTTGCAAGACTGTTGTAATGGAGGTTTCTTCCCACGCATTATCTTTCAAGAGAGTCGAAGGCTTAAATTTTACTATTGAGGCATTTACTAATCTTACCGAGGATCATTTAGATTATCATAAAACAATGGAAAATTATTTAAAAGCAAAACTTTTAATTCTTGACTATTTAAAAGAAAATGGAACAATTATTGTTAATAATGATGATGAGTATGGTAAATATTTTGAAAAGAAAAATTATAAAACAATTGGATTTACTAAATCTGATTATGAAGTAAAAAGTTATGAAAGTACTGAAAATGGTACAATAATTAATTTTGTTTATCAAGGAAAGAATTTAAGTATTACAACCAATTTAAGAGGTAAATTTAATGTTTATAATTTTATGACAGCACTTGCCATAATTAATACTTATGGAATAGATATTCAAAAAATATTTGACATAACCAAAGATGTATTTCCTCCGAAAGGAAGATGTGAGCAAATTAAAGTGCGAGATGCTGAAGCTGTTATTGATTATGCACATACACCAGATGCTGTTGAGAAAATAATTAATTCTTTTTTAGAAAATAAAAAAGGGAAAATTATTACCATAGTTGGTTGCGGTGGAGATAGAGATCCTAAAAAAAGACCTATTATGGGAAATGTTGCTACACAGAAAAGTGATTATGTAATATTTACTAACGATAATCCTCGTACTGAAGACCCTAAAATAATTATGGAAAACATAATAAGTGGTGTTACTAAGGATAATTATGAAATAATTTTTGATAGAAAAGAAGCAATTAATAAAGGGTTAGATTTACTTAATAAAAATGATACCTTATTAATTCTTGGTAAGGGACACGAAGACTATCAAATTATAGGACACGAAAAACATCACCTAGATGATAAAGAAATTGTTTTAGACTATTTGAAAAAATGATAATTAAATGATATAATGTATTTGTTTGTTGCTTGTGTGACGGAATTGGTAGACGTACAGCACTCAAAATGCTGCGGCTTTTTACAGCCATGAGGGTTCGATTCCCTCCACAAGCACCAGATTGATACTAAACTCGATCTTTTTAGTTCGAGTTTTATTTTGTTTAAGTAATTATAAACTTGTAATTAATTTTAAGTCAAAATAAATATGATTAAAGTTGCTTCAAAATTTATTTATTATATAATGTTTCGATTATTTTATTAACTGTTTCTTTATCTGCTTCACATAACGAATAATATTTAGCAATTATGTCATTACTATTAACCAATCCCTCAACACTTGTTCCGAGTGCTTTTGCTATTCTAAATGCTACAGGTAATGAAGGAATACGAGTATTACTCTCATAGTATGTTATACTTTGTTGAGAAACTCCTACCATTAAACTTAATTTAACTTGTGTTATCTTTTTACTTTCTCTTAAAACTTGCATACTTTTAAAATCTAATTTTTCGCCATTTATCATAAATACCACCTTTAGTTATATTATGAAGCAAAAAATTAAACTTAACTTTTACTCAAAGTGGTAATTTTATATTTAAATTTTATATTTTAAATGTTATAATAATGTTGAAAGAAGTTTGATTATGAGAAATAGTGAATATTTAAGCGAAGAAAAGTATAACAAGGTAAAAAGAAATATTACAATTATTGCTACAATTATTTTAATCGTGGGTATTT
>DJOC01000094.1:4726-10309 GCA_002439555.1 Caryophanales bacterium UBA6448
GTGGGTATTTATTTGCTAAAGCATTTATGAAAACAAAATCTAATACAAATAATACTGAATTTACGGAGCAAACAAAACAAGAAAGAATAAATAGTTTAAATTCTCAAATCGATGAGGAAAAAACTATTCTTGAAACTAAAAAAGAGGAATTGAAAGCAAAAGGACTTAAAGATAACCCGGATTATCAAAGTGGTGAAGCATATGATTTATATATAATTATTAATGCACTTGATCCTAGTTTCCCACATTGTGATTTTGATGAATATAAAACAAATGCAATAACCTCTAAATACTGTTCTTTAAAAGAAGAATTAAAAAATGTTGAAAAACAAAAAGATAATGATAAAACTGCAAATTTAATATTTGGTGCATTTGAATTTATGCCTGCAGTTATGATTTTATTGATTACTTTAGGAATATCTATTAATTTATTCTATGTAGCAAATAAAAGAAAAATAACAGCATTTCATGCACAACAGGTTATGCCTATTGCAGACGAAATGATAGATAAAGCAACTCCAACAATTGCTAAAAGTGTTGGTAAAATAGCAGAATCTATTAAAGATAGTATAAATAATGAAGATATTAAGAAATAATTTATTTTAAAACAATCTAGGACGATATGTCCTTTTTTTTAATATAAAATTATGGTAAAATCGTATTAGATAAAAGTGTATAACTAGTCTAGAAAGGAGCATACTTGTGAAAAATAATATAATTCAATCAGAGATTGATGTTAAAGGTAGTAAAATAAATGTTGTTAGAGTTGATGGCTATGAATATATATCACTTACTGATCTAACAAAAACTCAAAATGATGAAGCACCGGCAGATGTTGTTAAAAATTGGTTAAGAAATAAAGAAACAATATCTTTTCTAGGCGTTTGGGAAGAATTAAATAATGAAAATTTTAAAGTGGTCGAATTCGATCAGTTTAAAAATGAAGCAGGAAGACATGCTTTTACTATGTCTCCACAAAAATGGATTAGAGAAACTAACGCTATTGGTATTATTTCAAAATCTGGTAAATATGGTGGTGGAACATTTGCAAGAAGTGATATCGCATTTGAGTTTGCTAGTTGGATTAGTCCAGAGTTCAAGTTATATTTAATTAAAGAATTTGAAAGATTAAAAAGAAATGAGACATATCAAGAAAAAATAGAATGGCATGCAAACCGATTATTATCAAAATTAAATTATGTCGTTCATACTGATGCAATTAAAAAATATATTGTTCCTGCTTTAACAGAACAACAAATTAAATTTGTGTATGCAAATGAGGCAGATGTATTAAATGTTGCTTTATTTGGTATGACTGCTAAAGAATGGAGGGAAAATAATTCAGAACTTGCTAAAAATGGGAATATGAGGGATTATACTGATCTACTTCATTTAATTATTTTAAATAATTTGGAGAATACTAATGCCGAATTGATTAGAATGAATGTAAAACAATCAGATAGATTAATTCAACTAAATGAGTCAGCAAGAAATCAAATGGATGCATTAAAGAATAATAAAAATATTAAAGAACTAGAAGTATTACAACAGCAAGTTAATGAAGATAATAAATATTTAATTGAAAATAAATAAAATTCATTAATTAAGACTAATAATTTCACAATGTGGAACTATTTACTTTATTAAAGTAAAAAGAATTTTTTAAGGACTATATGTCCTTTTTTTTAGTATAAAATTATGTTAAAATATTTACGGAGAGATTATGGATAAAATTATAAAAAATATTCTAAAGAAAATTGAAAGTGAAGGATATGAAGCCTACATAGTAGGTGGTTTTGTTCGTGATTATCTACTTAAAAAAAACTCTTATGATGTTGATATATGTACAAATGCTAAACCTAAAGATTTAATTCATCTTTTTAATGTAAAACAAAATCTTAATAATTATGGTGGGCTTAATATGAAAATAAAAAAATATAATATTGATATAACAACATATAGAAAAGAAAAAAAATATGACAAGAGAAAACCCATTGAAATAGAATATGTTAGTAATTTACTCGAAGATATTAATCGTAGAGACTTTACAATTAACTCAATATGTTTAGATAAAAATGATAAGATATTAGATTTATTAAATGGTAGGGAAGATCTTAAAAATGGCATTATAAGATCACTTGGCAACCCTGATGATAAATTTACCGAGGATCCCCTTAGAATGCTTCGAGCAATAAGATTTGCTAGCATACTAGATTTTGATATTGAGGAAAATACTTATAATGCAATTATAAATAATTATGAAAAAGTTAGTACTTTAAGTCCAAAAAGGATTAAGGAAGAACTTATTAAGATTTTATCTAATAAAAACTTTAAAAAAGGTTTAAATCTTTTAGATAATACAAAAATTAGTGAAGTCATAGGACTTAAATATAATGAAGATATAACTTTTACTGTGGATATTTTAGGTATGCTTTCCCAAATAGAGGTAAAACAAATTGAATATACTAAAGAGGAAAAAGATAATATTGCTAAAATTAAGGAAATAATAAAACAAAGCAGAATTAATAACTTTACCTTATTTAATTATGGATTATATCTTTCTTATGTAGCCGGTGAAATGCTTCATACAAATAAACAAACTATCAACAAAATTTATAAAAATCTTCCGATAAAAAGTATGAAAGATATTGATATTACTGGTAAAGAGGTAATGGTGCTTTTAGATCTTGAACCCTCAAAAAAGGTAAGTGAAATAATAAATGATGTAAAAATCCAAATTTTAAAGGGAAATTTAAAAAATAAAAAAAATGAAATTAAAAAATATATAATAGGTAGGTACAAAAATGAATAAAGACAACAAAAAATTTATAATTGAGACCCTTTTTCTAAAGGAGGCATTAAAATATAATTTAACCTTGAAAGAGTTTATAATTTTAATGTATTTTGATAATGATTATGATTTAACTTTTGATGTAAAAAAAATATCTAAAGCAACTTGTTTATCTGAAAATGATACTTTAATAGCCTTTAATAGTTTACTTACAAAAAAATTAATTAAATTAAATCAAATTAAAAATGAAGGTGGAAAACTTGTTGATAAAGTTTCTTTAGAGAATTTTTATAACAATTTAAAAGAAACAATCGATTTAGAAAAAGAGGAAAAGAATGAAAATAGTATCTTCTTTAAATTTCAAGAAAAGTTTGGTAAAAGTTTATCTGGAATGGACTATGAAATAATAAATGCTTGGCTATCTAAGGGTTTTAGTGAATCGCTTATTCTCGAGGCACTTGATGAGGCCATTAAAAATGATGCACCATCACTTCGATATATTGATAAAGTATTATTTAAATGGAATAAAAATGGATATAAAGGTAAGGAAGAATTAGAAAAAATACTTAAAAATGAAGATAAAAAATATGAGGAACCTAAAAACTTTGAAACAAGTGTTTTAGAGTATAATTGGTTAGATGATGATAACTAATTTAAGAGAAAATTTGGATTTCTATATTCCAAACCCTAGATGTGAACTAGATTATAATAAAGATTATGAACTTTTAATATCGGTAATGCTTTCTGCTCAAACAACTGATAAAAGAGTAAATGAAGTAACTAAAGAGTTATATAAATATGATTTAAAGAAACTAGCATCTTTAGATGTAAAGAAAATAGAAAATATTATTAAACCTTTAGGGTCATATCATAAGAAAGCACAGTTTGTTAAGAGGGTTAGTAACATTTTATTAACAAAATATAATGCAGTAGTTCCAAATAATAGAGAAGAGTTAGAAAAGATGCCTGGAGTAGGTAGAAAAACCACGAATGTAGTTTTATCAGAACTATTTGATGTTCCTACAATGGCGGTGGATACCCACGTAGAAAGAGTTTCAAAAAGGCTTGGACTTGCTAGTAAAAATGATGATGTTTTAAAAATAGAGAAAAAGTTATCTAAAATCTTTGATAAAAGTGAATATAATAAAGTTAATCATCAACTTCTTTTATTTGGCAGATATTATTGTAAAGCAAAAAATCCATTATGTGAAAATTGTAAGATTGATTGTAAGTATAAAAAAACAAGGAAAATTTAATCCTTGTTTTTAATTTAGGCCAGTATCTTTGTTATTATCCTTATCATTATCTTTACCATTATCAGGGTTAACTATATCATCAATAGTGGAATCTGTTTTGGTAGTAACATTAATAATTAAGCCATCAGATTGATTTGCCTTAAAGATTGAATAACTTGATTTAATAATAAATTTATATGATTTTCCACCCTCTAAAGTTTGTTTATAACTTGTTCCTTCAGTGAAGGTTAATTCTTTTAAAGAACCATCATCATTTTGCATATAAACTTCATAACCTTGTTTGCCAATATAATTATTGTTATATTCAATTCTTTTTTCATAATATTTTGTAGCAAATGATGCATAATTATCGTTAAAATAATTTTGTAAATATGTACTATTTATTGCATCTGGAGTTTTAATCCCTGTCCAAGAAAGTGTAACTTCATTACCATTATAACTTGCTTTTCCTCCGGTAGGGGCCTCAAGTTTTTGGTATCTTATTGATGTTTCAGTAGGTTCTGTTCCTTCCTTGAATAATTCGGTCATTCTCATATCTTCAGGAGTATACTCACTTGCTAGCATTAAAGGTACTGTTTCTTTTTCAACTTCTACACTTATTACACCTGAAGGTCTTTTAAATGTTTTATTTGTACTATAAATATTTCTTGCAAGAGCTTCCATTATTCTACTTCTTGCGGTCCAACCCGTATTAGTATTCATATAATAATCAGTTCTATGTCTATCATATCCATACCATAGAGCAATAGAGTATTCTGGATTATATGTAATGTTCCAAGAGTCTGGAATTAAATCAGCAGGTAAGTTTTGGGCTTTTTGTGTTGCAGCATCAAGGTTTGTTGTACCTGTTTTACCCGCAACTTCCGTACCGCTTATTCTTATTGAACCAGACCAACTGTCTCTAACTGTATCAACTAAGACATTAGTAATCATATAGGATGTTTCTTCACTTATAACTTTTTCTTTTGTATATTTATTTTCATATGTAGTTCCATCTTCGAAAATAACTTTTGTAAATGAGTAAGGTTTAATGTAATATCCGCCTCTGCCAAATACAGCATAAGCAGCACTCATTTCAAGTGGGTTAGTTCCATTGAAACCACCTATTGAGGCTGATTCATATAATGTTGAACCATAATCAATTCCTACACTATGAACAAAATTTTCAATTAAACTTTGATCTTTTGCCACTACTTTTTGGAATGCTTGTAAGGCAGTTACGTTTCTTGAACCAATAAGACCTTGTCTTAAAGTAATCATTCCTTGATATTTTCTATCGGCATCATTAATTGATTGACCTGTTGAATATGTATAAGGTTCATCGAAGAAATAATCTCCTGGAGAACCATTTAGATATTCAATATAAGGCGCATAGTCAAATAATGGTTTTGCTGTAGAACCTGGTTGACGATTAATATCTGTTGCACGATTTAATCCTCTTGCACCATAATTTCTACCCCCAGAAAGAGCAATCACAGAACCATCTTCGATTGAGGTAATTGCAGTTCCTTCTTGGTCATAATCATTATAAAACTT
>DJOC01000058.1 GCA_002439555.1 Caryophanales bacterium UBA6448
ATGTCTTATAGAAATACTTATGCTTGTATTAATTTAACTAATATAAGTAACAATATAAAAAAGGTAATTAATAAATATAATGATTATAAATATTATATAGGTGTTGTTAAAGCAGATTCTTATGGTCATTATGGATTAAGAGTTGTAAAATCAATTATTGATGGTGGGTGTAATTACTTAGCAGTATCATCATTAGATGAAGCTTTAGTAATAAGAAAAAAATTCAATATTCCTATCTTATGTTTAGGTATAATCGATGAAAAATACTTGAAAATTTGTGAAAAAAATAATATTGATGTAACAGTAACTAATTATGATTATTTTAATAAAATTAAAAATTATAATTTGAATATTCATTTAAAGATAGATACTGGAATGAATAGATTAGGAATTAAAGAAAAAGATGAATTTAATCAAATAATTAACGAAATTAAAAATAGTAATTTAAATTTAAAAGGTATTTTTACACACATTTATGAGGGTTCAAATAAAGAAAATACAAAAAAACAAATTGATAAATTTATAGAAATTACTAAGGACATTGATTTAAGTAAAATACCAATTGTTCATATCGCACAAAGCGATACATTAATTAACTATCCGAAAATCCCTTTTTGTAATGGTTGTAGATTAGGTATTATTATGTACGGACTTACTGGCAATCTAGATTTTTCTAATACCTTTAGTTTGATAAGTGAAATAATTGAAATAAAAACAGTTAAAAAGGGCGAAATTGTAAGTTATAATGGTACATATAAAGCTGATAGTGACATTAAAATTGGTATTGTATCAATTGGTTACGCTGATGGAATAAATAGAAAAATGACTGGTTCATATGTTTATATTAATAATAAAAAATACCAAATAATTGGTACTATATGTATGGATATGTTAATGGTTAAAATAGACGATTCTATTAATTTGCATTCTAAGGTCTACATTTATAAAGATATAGAACATATTAAATATTTGAGTAATTATTTGAACACTATTCCTTATGAACTTATATGTGGTGTTTCCAAAAGAGTTGCAAGAGTATATAAAAGTTGAAATAAATTTATTTCAACTTTTCAGACTGTTGACAAATAAATTTTGTTAATAGTCTTTTAATTTTATAAAAAATGTTATATAATAAATATGTAAGGCTGCTTTATGATTCCAAAATTAAAGCTTACAAGCCTTACTTTTTTTATGAAAAAATGTTATAATTAATATAGGAATCATAAAGAAAGTAAGTGATAAAATGGCAATGACTAAGAGAAATCAAAGACAATATGTAAATGAATTAGTAAATATAGAAGAAATGATACCAGAAAATCATTTTTTAAGAGTAATAGATAAGCATTTTAATTGGAACTTTGTATATGATGAAGTAGAAAAACTATATTCTAAAGTAGGTAGGAAAAGTATAGACCCTGTAGTTTTAATAAAAATTCATATATTAAAGTTTCTTTTTAATGAGGATAGTTTAAGGAGTACTTATGAAACACTCCAATATAACATTTTGTATAGATGGTTTATAGGATATGAATTATCAGAAAAAGTTCCAGACCATTCAACATATTCTCAAAATTATAAAAGAAAATTTTGTAAATTAGAGCGTGATTTACTACAAACAGTATTTGATAAAGTAATAGATTTATTAATTGAATGGAAATGTTTAGATATGACAGCTGTATATATAGATTCAACTCATACAAAAGCAAATGCGAATAAAAAAAAGAATCATAAGGAAACTATAAAAATAGAAGCCAAAAAGTATCAAAAAGAATTGGATTTAGAAATTGTTTTAAAAGGACTTCGAGAAGAAGAATTAACAGAAGATGAATATTTAGAAGAAGTAGAAAAAATAATAAAATGTAATGAAGAAGTATCTACAGAAGAAGTAATTGGAGAAAAAGAAATAATTGTAAGTGATGTAGATAAAGATGCAGGAATTTTATACAAAAGTGATAAAGAAAAAATGTTTGGATACAATACAAGTGTAATATGTGAAAATAATAATTATGTATTAACTGTAGATACAAATGGAAGTAACGTTCACGATTCTGTTTCTTTTTATCAATCATTTGAAAATTTATCTAATAATTTTGATATATCACAAATAAAGTATTTTGTAGGAGATGCAGCGTATATAACTCCCCATATTTGTAAGACAATAATAGATTTAGATATGATACCAGCATTTCCATATACAAGAAAAGGATATAGGAAAGATTACTTTAAAAAATATGAATTTGTATATGATGAATATAATGATATCTACATATGTCCAAATGAAAAAGATTTAATTCCAACTGGCAAAATTAATAAAAATGGTTATATTACTTACAAAGCAAGAGAATGTGATTGCAGTACTTGTTCATATAAAAAACAATGTACAAAAAGTAAATATAAACAAATATTAAGACATGTATGGGAAGGATATAAAGAAATGGTAAATGATTATAGACATCATGAAGATGTAAAAGAAAAATATAAACAAAGACCACAACATATAGAAAGAGTCTTTGCGGATGGGAAAACGAAGTATGGATTGAGGAAAACATACTTCAGGACAAAAGAAAGAGTCCATCGAGAGTTGACTCTTCTTTATGCGTGCATGAATTTAAAGAAATTCGCATTACATCATTATGTTTAGTATAAAATTATACTAAGTATATTACTTATATTATTGATTTTTCTAAATTTTTTCAAAATAAAAGACAAATAAGTAATTTTTATACCTATTTGTCAACAGTCTGATAAAAGTTGAAATAAATTTATTTCAACTTTTATCAGACTGTTGACAAATAGGTA
>DJOC01000063.1 GCA_002439555.1 Caryophanales bacterium UBA6448
ATTGGGTTAGTTTATCCTTTTTTGTTTACAAATAAAATATCAATTGATACAATATAATTATTATGGAGGAAATATGATAGAAATTAAAAATGTAAGTAAATCTTACAATGGAAAAACTAAAGCACTAGATAATGTTTCATTTAAAGTATCTAATGGTAAAATCTTTGCTTTTATAGGACATAATGGAGCAGGTAAAACAACACTTATTAAAATGATAATGGGAATTATTGACTTTGATGAAGGAGATATATTAATCGATGGTAAAAGCATTAAAGAAAATCCTATTGAGTGTAAAAAGGTGATGGCCTATTTACCAGATAATCCAGATCTTTATGAGAATATGAAAGCAATAGATTATATAAACTTTGTTTGTGATATGTACGATGTAAGTGATGAGGTAAGAGAAAAAAATATTTTAAAATATTCTTCCCTTTTAGAAATGGATAAAAATTTGAATGATGAAATATCTTCATTTTCTCACGGAATGAAACAAAAAATTGCTTTAATATCAGCACTTTGTCATGAACCTAAAATTTTAGTAATGGATGAACCTTTTGTTGGACTTGATCCAAAAGCAGTTTTTGATATGAAAAAGATTATGAAAGATATGGCAAATGATGGAAAGATAGTTTTTTATTCAACACACATTTTGGAAGTTGCGGAAAAATTATGTGATGAAGTTGCAATTATTAAAAAAGGTAAACTTATTAAATGTGGAACTATGAAAGAAATCAAGGGCGATGAATCACTCGAGGAAGTATTCCTAGAATTAGGTGAATGATGAAAAAATTATTTTCTTTAATAAAGGCATCATTAAGCGAAGGAATGAGTTTATTTAAATTAAAACAATCTGATAAACAAAGTAATATAAGAAAAAGATTATTTCCAGTATTTCTATTTTTAATTGTTATGTATGGAATAGGAACTTATGCTTATTTAATTGCTAAACCTCTTTCTAAAATGGGACTTACTCATATAATGCTTTCAATGATAATTATGTTTGTTTCACTTTATACAATAATCGAAGGATTTTATAAAGCACAAGGTATGCTTTTTGATTGTAAAGATAATGATATGCTACTTGCAATGCCCCTTAATAAAAAAACAATTTTCTTTATAAGAATGTTTAAATTTTATTTATTTCAACTTATGTATGATAGTTTATTTATTTTACCCGCATTCATAATTTATGCTTATTTTGAAAGCCCTGGAATAAATTTTTATTTAATGTCTTTGATAATGCTTATTTTACTTCCTATTCTTCCTTTGATAGTCGCATCATTAATAGGCTATATCATAAAACTTATTTCTGTAAATTTTAAAAATTCTAAAAGAGTGCAGACAATTATTTCAATGTTACTTTTGATAATGGTATTTTATTTTTCATTTAATATGGAAAGTTTAGTAAATAATATAGTTGATAAGGCAAGTATAATTAATGATGTTATCACAAATATATATTACCCAATTAATTTGTATTTATCACTCATTAATAAATTTGATATTTTAAATTTACTAAAATTAATCTTAATTAATATTGTGCCTTTTGTGATTTTTATTTATTTAGGATCAATATATTATTTTAAAATTATCTTTAAATCTAAAAAAAGTAATGTTAAAAAAAGTAATAAAGTATTAAGCTTTAAAAAGAAAAATCCTGTACTTTCACTTGTTAAAAAAGAAATGAAAATATACTTTGGTATTCCAGTTTATATAGTAAACACTTTATTTGGCATGGTACTTCTTATAATAATGACAATACTTCTTTGCACAAATGTTGATAAATTTATATCACTATTACAATCTAGTTCAGATATAGCAATTACACCAGAACTTATTAATAAATATGCTCCAATATTTTTTATGGAAATGATAATCTTTACAGGTTTTATGACCCAAATTACTTGTTCATCCTTTTCCCTTGAGGGGAAGACATTTAATATTTTAAAAAGTTTTCCATTAAATGAAAAAAAGATTTTTCTTTCTAAAATATTATTTAATTTATTTTTAACTATTCCAGTTACGTTTTTATGTAGTATTATATTTTTCATAAACTACAAAGTTAATTTGATTTATATTATTTATATATTGCTTTTCTCAATTTTAACACCACTTTTTTCAGCAATATTCGGATTATTCATTAATTTAAAATACCCTAAACTTAAATGGAATAATGAAACTGAAGTTGTAAAGCAAAGTACAAGTACAATGATTTGTACATTTACAGGAATGGGACTTTTCTTTTTAAGTTTATTTATGACTATAACATTTATAAAAAATATCAATATTGTTATATTAATTCAAATAATTATTTTAATTATTGTTGACATAGTATTATGGCTTTTATTATCAAAATTTGGTGTTAGGGAATATCGAAAGTTAAATTATTAATAAAAATTAAGTTAGTATAAATATATAAAAATACTAACTTTTTTGATACAATACATATAAGAGGTTTTATATGAAATGTATATTAATGAATAAAAATACGGAAATTTTATGTGCAGAATATGACAATATTTTATGTGGTTTTACAAATATCTATGAAGTATTTAATATAACTTTCGCACCATATATTTTAAATGATATTTATGATGAAAAAAATATTAATAGTGATAATTTTAAAAAAGGATTAAATAGATGGTTTCAGGGAAGAGGGATTCCTTCATGGAGAGATAAACTTGATTTATTACTTCATAGATTAAATATTGATGCACCTAATGAACTTTTAGATAAATCATTTGGACTTTCACTTTCAGATCAATATTGGTTAAAGCCCTGTGATCTAAACATAAGTTATGATGAAATAAATTTCTTTGATAATGATTTTGATTATGTAGAGTTTATGGAAGCCTCTCTTTCTAAAAATAGTAATAAAAGATTTTTGGCATCATCCTTAAAAACTCCGAATAATACAACGGATGGAATGCTAAAAAAGGCTTGGATTATTGAAAATAAAACTAGATATTTACTTAAATCTGGTTATAAAAATGAAATATTACAGCCATTTAATGAAGTTCTTGCTAGTAAAATATGTGAGTGTTTAGGTTTTAATCACGCGATTTATACTTTGGATGTTTATAAAGATACGGTTGTATCTAAATGTCCTTGTTTTATAACAAAAGATACTGAATATGTTACTTGTCATCAAATATTAAGTGGGTGCGGTAAAAAGAATTACGAAACCTATGTTAGTATTTTAGAAAATAAAGGAATAAAAGATGCAAGAATTAAACTTGAAAATATGTTTATTTTAGATTTTTTAATAATGAATGAAGATAGACATTTAAATAATTTTGGTATTATAAGAGATGTAAATACTTTAAAATGGCTAGATGTTGCACCGATTTTTGATAATGGGCAAAGTCTCAATATAAAATATTATGATAACGATGAACTAAATATTTCAGGTGAAGGAAGATTTTTTTATGAAGTTAAGCCATTTGATGAAATAATTAAAGTTGTTAAGGACATCAAAAGAATTGATATTAATAAACTTGATGGTATAATTGAGTGGTTTGATAATTTACTTCATGAGTATCAAAATATTACTTTAATTTCTAATGGTAGAATTAATCTATTATGTATCTTATTAAATAGACAAATTAATAAATTGAAACAAATTATTAATGTAAAATGAGTGTAAACGCAAATAAATATGTTTGCATTTTTTTAATATTTGATAAAATTAAAATAGGAAAGAGGTTTGTGATATGAAAGAGGAAACAAATAAAAGTAAAATAATATTTATAACAGCGCTAGTATGTATAGCATTATGTATACCAATTGGGGTGCTTTTGGGAAGGACACTACTTGGTAAAAATGATAAAACAAATAATAATGTAGTTAATAATACTCAAAATATTATTGATAAAAATTCTGATGATTACAAAGAGGTTGAAAAAGCATTAAATTCATTTGAAAAAAACTTTAAAATATCTTACAAAAATTTATATAATGGTAACTATAATATTAAAAATATTTCTGATGAAGATAAATTAAAATCAGTAATTAAACTTATGGAAAATGATGGTTTAATTAAAAGTTCTTGTGAAAATGATAGAGATATAATAACTTATGATAAGGTTAATGAATACTTAAATGATTTTAACTTGAAAGTATTAAATATAGAGTCTAATGAAAAATATAATGAAGATAAAATTAAAGGATTAACTAAACAATATGCAAATAGCAAGGTTTATACTTTGGATAACTATTACAATATTGAATTTAAAGATAATGGACTTGATATATCTGGACCTTGTGATGCTTTAGGTGGAATTTTCTCTGACAATAGAATTATCAATACTTCTAAAGATAATAACAACTTAATTGTTTATGCGAAAGTTTATTTTTCAAAACCTGGCTTTATCTACAAAGATTATGCTGGAAAAAATGTTATTTATGAAGCCACAATCGAAAATAATTTTATTGATGATAATTTAGATAAATTTGATACTTATAAATATACTTTTAAAATAGATAATGGAAGTTATACATTTGTTTCTTTAGAAAAAATTTAATAGTGCTTAAAAACACTATTTTTTTTATTATTTTTTTTGTATAATAATAGTATGAAAGAATATAAGAGAAAAAGCGTATTTATAATTTATTTTTTATCATTTTTGTATATGGAATTTGTCTATAGATTTTTATTATACAAGAAAGTTTTTGTATTATCTAATATTAATATGATAATTTTTATATTAGGTTATAGTATTTTAATGTATGTTTTAACCAGACTGTTTAGTGAAAAACTTAATAAGTTTATATTTTATTTTACATTTGCATTTTGGTCTTTATGGTTTTCTGCACAATATGTTGTAAAGGGCTTTTTTGACTTTTATATCTCTTTTTCAGTACTTCAGATTGCTGATCAAGTTACTTCATTTTTAGGTAAAGCGGTTATTGAAACTGCCAAAAGACTTCCAGGGATTATTCTTTTATGTTTACCACTTATTTTAGTGATTATTTTAAAAAGAAAAATTTATTTCAAAAAAACTAATGGCTATAAAATCGGTATGGCTTTAATAATGTTAGTTTTTTCAGGTATTGGCTATGTTTATTCACTTAATATTGGTAAAGAAAAATCATTTAGTCCTTATGAACTATTTTATCATATAAATAACCCTGCACTTAATATCGAGAAAGAGGGTATTATTAATACATTTTTTATAGATAGTTATCGTTTTATATTTGGCTTCGAAGAAAAAATATATGAAAGTAATGATGTAACAAATAATGTAGAAACAAATTATGAACCTAATACATTAGACATTGATTTTGATGCTTTACTTAATGATTATGCTGGTAATAATAAAGTTACAACTTTAACAAATTATATTAAAGATAAATACACTTATCAAAATGAGTATACAGGTAAATTTAAGGGTAAAAACTTAATTTTATTTATGGCGGAAAGCTTTAATGAAGTTGCAGTTAGAAAAGATACTACACCAACACTTTATAATTTAGCAAATAATGGTTTTGTGTTTTCTAATTATTATACACCAACAATTTATTCGACTATTGGGGGAGAGTTCCAAGAATTAACTGGTCTTTATGCAAATTTTTCTTCGTTAAAAACATTTAGAAATGGAACTAATTCTTTTCCTTATGGAATAGGTAATTTATTTAAAAATGAAGGTTATAATGTTTATGCATATCATAATAATTCTTATGCTTTTCAAGATAGAAATGTATATTTAAAAACACTTGGTTTTGATAATTTTATGGCTTGTTATAATGGTCTTGAAAAGAAAATAAACTGTAATACTTGGCCTCAAAGTGATGTAGAAATGATTGATTCAACGGTGGATGATTATATTAATAGTGATAAACCATTTATGGTATTTTATGCAACTGTATCAGGTCACGCCGGTTATAGTTTTTCAGAAAATGCAATGGCTAGAAAACATAAAGAGGAAATTGAAAAATTAAATTTAGGTTATAGTGAAGGGCCACTTTCTTATTTAGCGGCAAATATGGAACTTGATAAGGCACTTGAAAGTTTAATTAATAAGTTAAAAGAAACGGGTAAACTTGATGATACAGTAATTGCTTTAGTCGGTGATCATTACCCATATGAACTTTCAATTGATGAAATAAATGAAATTTCAAGTTATAAAAAAGATGATAAAATTGAGGTAAATCATAGTAAATTTATTTTATATAATAGTGCTATGCAAAATGTAAATATCTCAAAAGTAGGTAGTTCAATTGATGTACTTCCAACAATATATAATTTATTTAATTTGAAATACGATTCAAGACTTATTATTGGCACCGATTTATTAAGTACAAGCGATGGGCTTGCAATGTTTGACAATCGTTCTTGGGTTACTGATAAAGGAACATACTTTACCGCAACGGGAGAATTTATAAAAAAAAGTGATGTAAGTGATGACTATGTCAATAAACAAATGCAAATAGTAAATAATAAAATTAATTTAAGTAGTTACTTTATGGACACAAACTATTATAACATTGTAAGTAATTATGTGAAAACAGATGGAAGCAATTAAACTTACATTTGTTTTTTTAAATTTGCTTAAAAATATTTATATTTTCCATAATATTTGCTATAATTAATTGTATGAATGCATATGTTTTTAAAATAGGAAATTTTGGTGTTAGATGGTATTCACTACTTATACTTATTGGTGTAATCGTGGGTATTCTTTTGATTGAAAAAGAAGGTAAAAAATTTAATATAAGTAAAGACTTTTTATTTAATATGGCTTTTTGGACTATTTTAATAGGTATAATTGGTGCAAGACTATATTATGTAATATTTAATTTTAATTTATATCAAAATGATTTACTTTCAATATTTAAAATATGGGAAGGTGGACTTGCAATTCACGGAGGTATAATTGCCGGGTTAATTGTAATTGCTTTGTACACTAAAAAATATAAAATGCGTTTTATTAGAATAACTGATATATGTGTGCCATCACTTTTATTTGCACAGGCTGTAGGTAGATGGGGAAATTTCTTTAATCAGGAAGCACATGGTGCTGCAACTAGTTTAGAGCATTTAAAAGCACTTCATTTACCACAATTTATTATTAATGGAATGAATATTAACGGAATATATTATGAACCAACATTTTTATATGAATCAATTCTTTGCTTAATTGGTTTTATAACTATCTTATTTATTCGAAGAGGTAAATATACTAAAGTTGGAACAGTTACTTCATTTTATTTAATGTATTATTCAGTAGTAAGATTTTTCATTGAAAGTATGAGAACAGACTCTCTTATGCTTGGAGGATTTAAAGTTGCTCAAATTGTATCAATAATATTATTTTTAATAGGACTTGGTAATATAATGCTTATATCAAGAAAAAGTAAGTTTGAGGATTTATATAATAATGTATATAAAAATGAAATGAGATTTTAAAAAGGAGGATTGTCTATGTATGATGTTATAATTATAGGAATGGGTATTGGTGGAATAACTGCAGGAATATATGCAAAAAGAGCAGGATTAAATGTATTAATGTTTGAAAAAAGTGCACCAGGAGGAATGCTTCAGAAAATTGATAAGATTCAAAATTACCCAGGATTTTCAGAAATAAGTGGACCAGATTTAGCACTTAATTTATTTAATCAGGTTAAAGAAGTTGGTGTACCATTTAAATTTGAAGAGGTTCTTGATGTAGAAATTACTGAAGAATATAAAAAAGTTATTACTAAAAATGGTACTTATGAAGCCAAAAATGTTATTGTAGCTACAGGAAGAACACCTAAATATTTAGGATTAGATAATGAAAAAGATTATTTAGGAAGAGGCTTAAGTACTTGTGCAAGCTGTGATGGTAATCTTTATAAAGGCGAAGATGTTGCTGTAGTTGGTTCAGGTAATTCTGCACTTCAGGAAAGTTTATATTTAGCAAATATTGTTAATAAAGTTTATATTCTTCATAGGGGAGTAAACTTTAAGGGCGATGATGCTTTAGTAGAAAGAGCAAGAAATACGCAAAATATTGAAATAGTTGATGGTGTAAACATTAAGAAGATAAATGAAGTTGATGGAAAAATCGAAAGTGTTACACTTGATAATGAAAAAACTATAAATGTAAAAGGAGTATTTATTTATATTGGTTATAAACCTGATACAGATATGTTTAAAAAACTTGACATAACTAATATAAATGGTGATATTATAGTAGGTGAAAATTTTGAAACTGAAATTGATGGCCTTTATGCAATTGGAGATTGTGCTAAAAAAGGTGTATATCAATTAGTTACAGCCGCAAGTGATGGTTGTATTGCTGTTTCAGATATTGAAAAAATTAGAAATTAGGAGGTTTTTAAAATGGAAGTTAGAACAAGATTTGCTCCATCTCCAACTGGGTATATGCATATAGGTAATTTAAGAAGTGCCTTATTTACATATTTAACAGCAAAGAGTATGGGCGGAAAATTTATATTAAGAATTGAGGATACAGATCAAGAAAGAAAAGTCGAAGGTGCAGTTGAATTTATTTTAAACACACTTAATATGCTTGGACTTCATCCAGATGAAGGTGCTGGTGTAGGTGGTGATTTTGGTCCATACTACCAAAGTGAAAGACTAGATATCTATAAAAAATACGCTGAAGAGTTAGTCGAAAAAGGCGATGCATATTATTGTTTTTGTGATGAGGAAAGACTTGAAAAGTTAAGAGAAATAGCGTCAGCAAGAAAAGTTCCATTTACATATGATGGCCATTGTTCTCATATTCCTTTAGAGGAAGCAAGGAAAAGAATTGCCAATGGTGAAAAATATGTTATTCGTCAAAAAATGCCTAAAGAAGGAGTTACATCATACATTGATACTGTTTATGGTGAAATTAAAGTTGAAAATAGTGCTTTAGAGGACCAAATACTTATTAAATCTGATGGATTTCCGACATATAATTTTGCAAATGTAATTGATGATCATTTAATGAAAATAAGCCATGTTAACAGAGGTAATGAATATTTATCATCAACACCTAAATATTTACTTTTATATAAAGCGTTAGGTTGGGAAAGCCCAGTATATATTCATCAACCACTTGTAATTAAGGCAGATGGCACTAAAATTAGTAAAAGAAATAAAGACGATAATTTAATGGATTTAATTAACAGAGGTTTCCTTCCTGAGGCAATTATAAATTATATTGCATTAATCGGTTGGTCTCCAAAAGAGAATAAAGAGTTCTTTACTTTATCTGAACTTGAAAAAGAATTTGATATTCATAGAATTTCTTCAGCTCCAGGATGTTATGACATTAAAAAACTTGAATGGTTCAATGCTCATTACATTAAAGAAATGGATGATGAAAGATATCTAGAGTGGATTAAACCATTTTTGAAATATGATATTTCTGATAAGAGTGAAGACTGGGTAAGAATGCTTCTTCTTACATATAAAACGCATATTAATTGTGGTGAAATGATTAATGATGTTGTTAAAAATTTCTTTTTCGAAGGTTATGAACTTGATGAAGAATGTAAAACTTTCCTTGCAAGTGATGATATCATCCCAGTGGTAATTGACACATTTGCTCGTGAAATCGAAGCAATCGAAGATTTTACTACAGATAATATTAATATTGCAATTGATAATGTAAAGACTAGTTTAAATGTAAAAGGCAAACTACTTTATATGCCACTTAGAATTAAAGCAAGTGGATTTATGCACGGACCTGAACTTGATGCTTGCATATATTTACTTGGTAAAGAAAAAACACTTGAAAATTTAAGAAGGTAAATCCTTCTTTTTTAATGGACATAAATTAAAGTTTTAACCTTTTTGTTTTAATTAAAATATAGTATAATAGTGATTATGGAAGGTGATGTTTATGAAAATTTATAATACTTTAAGTCATAAAGAAGAAGTATTTATTCCTTGGGAAGAGGGAAAGGTAAGTTTTTATACATGTGGACCAACAGTTTATCATTATGCTCATATAGGAAATATGCGTAATTACATTGGTCACGATATTTTAGATAAAACTCTTAGATTTATTGGCTTTGATGTAACAAGATGTATGAACATTACTGATGTTGGACATTTAACTTCAGATAGTGATTCTGGTGATGATAAGATGGTAGCAAGTGCAAAAAAAGAACATAAAACAGTACTTGATATTGCTTCATTTTACACAGATGCATTTTTTAAAGATTTTGATGCTCTTAATTGTAAAAGACCAGAAATTGTTAGTAATGCCACAGACAATATAGAGGAATATATAAAAATAATAACAAAACTTTTGAAGGATGGTTATGCTTATAAAGCTGGAGGTAATGTTTATTTTGATACCTCAAAGTTAAAGGATTACTATGTTCTTACTAATCATAAAGAGGATGATATGGTTGTCGGAGCAAGAGAAAGTGTTGAATTTGATGCAAGCAAAAAAAATCAAGCAGACTTTGCTTTATGGTTTACTAAATCAAAATTTGATAGTCAAGAGTTAAAATGGGAATCACCATTTGGAACAGGTTATCCAGGATGGCATATAGAGTGCTCTGGTATTTCAATTAAATATCTTGGTGAGCATTTAGATATTCACGGTGGTGGAGTTGATAATATTTTCCCACATCATACTAATGAGATTGCCCAATCTGAAAGTTATTTAGGACATAAATGGTGTAATTATTGGTTTCATAATGAACATTTAAATGATGAATCAGGTAAAATGAGTAAAAGTAAAGGAGATATTTTAACTGTTAGTTCTTTAATAGAAAAAGGTTATAATCCACTTTCATTTAGATTTATGTGTTTACTTTCACATTATCGAAGACAACTTACATTTTCTTATGCTTCACTTGATGGTGCTCAAAATGCTTATTTAAAATTAAAAAATAAAGTATTGTCATTAAAAAATGAAGGAAATGTTAATGAAGATGCTTATAAATTTTATAATGAAAGATTTACTTCTTGCCTTGAGGATGATTTAAATACAGCAAATGCTATAACGTTGCTTTATGATTTATTAAAGGATGAACATATTAATGGTGCTACAAAGTTATCTTTAATTAATAAATGGGATGAAGTATTATCACTTGATTTAACTAAAGAAAAAACTCATGGTCTTGAGGAAGAATATATAAAAGAAATGATCAAAAAAAGAGCGGAAGCTAAAAAAAATAAAGACTTTTCTTTAGCAGACTCTATAAGAGAGGAACTTTTAAAACAAGGCATAGTTTTAAAGGACACTAGAGAAGGAACAATTTACGAGGTGAAATAATGGAACTAATTTTATTTATTTTAATAATAATATTACCTTTAATCGCAGATATATTTGTTAAAATTAATTATAGTATTAATTTAAAAAAAGAAAATTCTAAAGGTTTATCAGGCGCGGAAGTTGCAAGAAAAATACTTGATAAGAATGGACTATCTAATATTTATGTAGTAGCGACAAATGGCTATTTAACAGATCATTATGATCCAAAAAGAAAAGTAATTAGACTTTCAAAAGAAGTTTATGAAGGAAGTAGTGTATCAAGTATGGCAATTGCCGCTCATGAATGTGGACACGCTATTCAAGATAAAGAGGGCTATTTATTTTTAAGATTAAGATCATTAATATTCCCAGTGGTTAATATAGCAACATCAATATCTTATTATATTATTTTAATTGGTTTTATATTTGAGATGCTTGATTTAGTTTATATTGGAATAGGTCTTACAACACTTGGACTTCTTTTCCAAATTATAACTTTACCCGTGGAATTTAATGCAAGTAAAAGAGCAGAAAAAGAACTTGGTACAATGAACCTTGCTGATAACGAAGAAAAATCTGGTGTTAAAAAAGTTCTTGTTAGTGCAGCACTTACTTATGTAGCCGGAGTACTTACAAGTGCATTACAGATTTTAAGACTTATATTAATAGCAAGTAGTGATAGAGATTAATTACCATATTAGGTAATTTTTTCTTTACAATAAAAATGTAAACTAGTAATTTAAATAAATTTATGATAATATTTTTATAGAGTAAAGGGTGAGAAAGTGTGAATAATTATATTGACATTGAAAATAAAGATAAATCTATAACAAAAGCCTTTATTATGGGAATGAAACACTCAAAAAAATATGGCTATGATTTTCTTGCTTGTATTGTTAAAACTAAAGTAGTTATGTATGCTATAAAAAAAGTTAATGGTATTATTTATAAATATGATATAAATAATCCTGTTGTTATAAGTAATTTAAATAATGAATTTCAAGATGGAAATAACAAATATTTAGATACAAATATTTTACCAAAAGTATTAAAACATTATAAATAGTTTTAATATTTTTTAATATATAAATCAATATATTCTTCAAGAGTTAAATCATTTTCATAAATTATTTTTGCATTATCTTTACCAACATACCTAATATGCCAATTTTCAAATTCATAACCAGTTATATTTTCTTTGCCTTTAGGAAATCTTATTATAAATCCAAATTTATAAGCATTTTCACTTAATATTTTATAGTCTTCATCAGTAAGTCTTATATCAGATTTTATAGCAATATTTTTTAAATCAATTGATAGAGCAGTTTGATGTTCAGAATATCCAGGCCTTGCGGAAAATGTATCAGCACTTTCCTTACCATAATTTTTTACATAATTATCATATAATGTTTTTTGAAATGTTTCACTTCGATATGCTGTTGTAGGAAGAAGTTCTAAATCAAAATTATTTTTTATATATTTTTGAAGTTCTAGAAAATTTTCTTTAGCTATCTTTTTCATTGGTACATTATTTCCATAAGCTCCTTTGATGTAATCAATATCCGTGGGAGTATAACCACTTGGTAAATAGTTATATTTATTTACTAATACTAAAATATCATCAATATTTTTAACTTCATTTGCATTTTCATAAAACTTATAATCTAAATTTAAATTTACATAAGTAACAGTTTTCTCAATAGAAATATCATTTTTTTCTTTATAATCTATATATCTTTGATAGTTAAGAACATTAAAATTTCTAAAATTATAAAAATCTTTTATATCAATATAATCAATATTTTTTAGCTTATTTATGTTTTCATCACTTAATGAAAATATATAATTTATTTCATCACCAGAGTAACCTTTGGGTAAAAAGGTGGTAAGTACCATACTGAAATTTTTCTGATTATCAAATTTTATTTTATCATATTCATTTTTGTATTTTTCATCATATATTCCATTTAAATAAACATATTCAAGTGTTTTTGAACTATACTCCTTAAAGGCATTTTTGCTTTTATTAGCCTCTAAATAAATACCCAATCCTAACATAATAATAATTAATATAAATAATATTTTTTTCTTCATATTATAAGTATATTATAAAATAATTCAAATTAAAAGTATAAAAAAACAAACTAGTAAATAATGGCATTATTTGCTAATTTGTTTAATCATCAGTAATAGACTTTATTAATTCATCAACATTGTTATAAGCTTTTCTTTTTCCAGACTTAATTTCATTTTCGATTATAATCCCTTCTTTTAACGCTTCTTCGAGTTCTTTACTAAAAGTTATACTATGAATAATTGGCTTATTTGCTAGTTCTTTTTTATATTCATTTTTGCTAGTTAACATATCATAAATAATACTTGCTTTAATATCTAGTTTATAAATGATAGAGTTTTTGTCTGGTTTAAGTGGAATATCAATTTCTTTTTTTATACTATTTAGGTGCTTTTTACCATTTTGACTTAAACCAATTATATTTAAATAAGAAATATCTTCTTTAGTATATTCTTTTTTAATTCCAAGTAAAATATGAATAAGCATTCTGTTAAGTTTGTTATAAGTATATTTTTTTGACTTTAATACTTTTAAAAGTTCTTCCATACTATTAACATTTTGAATATTATTTTTAAGCATATTGTATAAATTTATGTCAACATCTAAAATATCTGATATGTTATCATTAAGAACGGAAATTTTAATTAAGTTAAATAATAATGTTTCATCATAAGTACATATTTTTTCTTTTGAAGAAGCAGGTAAATGTTTTGAAATATCAATATTGTCCTTTATTTTTTGTCTTATATTCGAAGCGCTAACAATGTCTTCGCAAGAAGAAGTATCTAAATAATCATTAGTTCTTTGAATACTTTCAGCTTTAATATTAAAATTATTTTTGATAATTGATTTTATGTAACATATTCCTAAAAGATCATTAGAGTTATATGTAAATGATTCATTTATAACTTTACTTAAGGCAGTAGGGTAATTAATACCACTTTTTAGAGTCTGTTTTAAATCGGTGCTTTCATCAAGTTCTAAAGACTTTTTAGCAAGTAATGTAAGTTTATCTATATCATTTGTTTCACTACCAAAAATAATTCTGTTAACTTTTAAATAGTTAAGTAACTTAATAGAGATATCGGCAAAGGTATCAGCACTTTGAACTCCATATAAAGTAGGAAGACTTACTACAATATCAACTCCATATTCTAAGGCTAAACCAGCTTTATCATACTTTGAGATTATTGAAACTTCACCCCTTTGTAAAAAGTATCCATTAAGTACTAAAACAAGTAAACTACCTGGATATTTTTCTTTAATTTTATTGATATGGTACAAATGCCCATTGTGTAGCGGATTATATTCCGCGATTAAACCTATTATTTCCATGAACTTAATATATAAAATATTTGCATATTTGTCAATTTATATTTATAATAATTGTGAAAGGAGTAGTTATGATTATATGTGTATGTGGGCCTACGGGAATAGGTAAAACAAGACTTTCTGAAACGCTTGCTAAAAAATTTAACGCAATAGTACTTAATGCTGATGCAACGCAAATTTATAAAGAACTTGATATAGGTAGTGCTAAAATAACTAAAGAGGAAATGGGTGAAAGAGAGCATTTTTTATTTGATATAGTGAGTCCTTATGAAGACTATAGTGTAAGTGATTATCAAAATGATGCCAGAAATATTTTAAATAAATATGAGGGTAAAAATATAGTTATTGTTGGAGGAACAGGGTTATACATAAAAGCTCTTTTATACGATTATAAATTTGAGAAAATTCATAAAAATAATTATGATAATTTAACTAATGATGAACTTTTTGCTTTAGCAAATAAAAAAGATCCTAATCATAACTTACATAAAAATAATAGAGTAAGATTAATAAACTTTTTAAATCGTGAAAAAACAGAAACTAATAAAGATATTCCTGTATATGATGCAATATTTATTGGCCTTTCTTGTGGTAGAGATATTTTATATGATAGATGTAATAAAAGAGTAGATATAATGCTTGAAAATGGACTTTTAAATGAGGTAAAAACTTTATATGAAAAATACCCTGAAAGTAATATTTTAAAAAGAGCAATTGGCTATAAAGAAATAATAAAATATTTAAATAATGAAATACCTTTTGAGGAAGCACTAGAGCTAATTAAAAAAAATACTCGACATTATGTAAAAAGGCAATACACTTGGTTTAATAATCAGTTACCAGTTAATTGGTTTAATACAAACTTCGAGGATTTTTCTCAAACTGAAAATGAAGTTATTAATTTTATTCAAACAAAAAATAAAGAGTAGTTTCTTTATTTTTTTAGTTCAATAATTTTATCATTAAATTCTAGATAATAGTTTTTATCAAAGTTATGTTCTTCGATTTCTACTTTACCAGAATCAACCTCCATTAAAGCTTTTGTATCAATTAAAAAGTATTTATGATATAAGTAGTCTTTACCATCCTCGCTAACAGGATCATCCCAAGTAAGGTCTAAATGTAAAAATTTTCCATCCAGATTTACTGCGTTCCAAATATGTCCATTTGAAGAACTTCCTGAACCTTTTGTAGTGGCTATTTTATAATTTGGAATACTAAGTTTTGTTAAATAAATAGCCATTAAATCTGTATAGCCATTACAAGTGGCATAACCTTCGAATAAAGGACCATAAGCAAGATATGATAAGTATTTACTATCTCCGTTTTTATTTCTTTCAACATCATATTTTGCATTGTTTATTATATAATCGTGTAATACTTTTATCTTTTCATAATTTGTCATATTATCATTGACAAGTTCCTTTAAAAGGGAATTTGTTTTATCTTCGATTTTATTAATTTGCTCTTTATTATATAAATAATTTATTTCAATTGTTATTTCACCAGATTCCATTATACTTGTTTTAATATTGGTGAAACTGTTATAAGGATGAACATAGTTATTTATATGAGTAAGGGTAATATCATCTTTAGAAATATTTTCTACATCATTAATACATTTTTCATATTCACTAGGACAATAAAAGGTAAAAAAGTCCCAACCATAATTAATAGTAGTGTAGATTATTTTTAATAAATCATTATAGGAGTATGGTACAAAACTATCAGTATTTTGAATAAAAATAAAGTTATCATTTTTGGCATATTCATTTTTATCTTTTATAATTACCTCTTGGTTACCTGTAATTTTTTTGGCAATGAAATCACTAATATAATTTGACTTATATGATATAACTAATAATAATAAAGCGCATATAATGCTAATAATAAATTTCTTCATAACAATATTTTAACAAAAAATAGGCAATAAAAAAAGCAGTTTTTACTAACTACTTCATATTTTTGATTTTTAATGATAATCTTGATTTTTGTCTATCAGCAGTATTTGATTTGATTAAGCCTTTGCTTAATGCACTATCGCATGCTTTTTGAAAATCTTTATATAACTTAGAAGCGCCTTCTTTATCTTCAGCGGCAATTAATTTTTCTATATCTTTGATTAAATTTTTAACTTTAGCTTTTGCTTCATGGTTATTATCAGTTTTTTTTGCGATAACTTTAATTGCTTTTTTTGAACTTTTGATATTTGCCATAATTTTTCTTCCTTCCTTTTTGCATAACTATTTTATCAAATGTTTTAGTAACTTTCAAGCACTTTTGCATTAAATTTGAAACTTTATGATAAAAATTTATTAAGTTATTCTAAAAGTTTTGTTGTATTAAATATGAAAATATTCGATTTGGACTTGGTATATGTAATAAATTGTGTTAAAATAAACGAGAAGTGGTGATATTATGGAAAGAAATTTTACAGAACAAGAATTAGTTAGAAGAGGTAAACTTGAAAATTTAGTAAATCTAGGTATTGATCCTTTTGGACATAGGTTTGAAAGAACAGGTTATGCTTTAGATATAAAAGAAAAGTATCAAGATATTTCTCACGATGAATTGGAAAATAGAAATGACATTGAGATTGTTGCCGGAAGGATTATGTTCATAAGAAAAATGGGGAAAGCATCATTTTTCTCAATTAAAGATAGAACTGGTAATATTCAAATATATATTTCAATTAATGATGTAGGTGAAGAAACTTACAATTTATTTAAAACAGCAGATCTTGGAGATATAGTTGGTGTTAAAGGAAAAGTAATGAAAACAGGTACTGGTGAAGTAACTATTAAATGTTTAGAATACACTCATTTAGTTAAGGCACTTAAACCGTTACCAGAAAAATTTCATGGACTAACTGATATTGAGGAAAGATATAGACGTAGATATGTTGACCTTATTATGAATGAAGAATCTCGTAAGGTAGCCTATACTAGACCAAAGATTATTAGATGTATTCAAAACTTTATGGATAATCTTGGCTTTGTTGAAGTTGAAACGCCGGTTTTACAAACACTTCTTACAGGGGCTAGTGCAAGACCATTTATAACTCATCATAATACTCAAGATATTGATATGTATTTAAGAATTGCTTTAGAACTTCCACTTAAAAGATTACTTGTGGGTGGCATGGAAGCAGTTTATGAAATAGGTAGAGCATTTAGAAATGAAGGAATGGATCCTAAACATAATCCTGAGTTTACTTTAATGGAAGCTTACCTTGCATATTCAGACCTTGAGGGTATGATGGATATGACTGAAAAAATGTATCAAGAAATTGCGACAAAAGTTATTGGTAAAATGGAGTATAACTGGTGTGGTTATGATATTAATTTAACTGGCCCATGGAAAAGAATTAGTATGGTAGACTCTATTAAAGAGGTTACTGGTATCGATTTTTCTAAAGAAATGACTGTTGAAGAGGCTTTAAAGCTTGCTAGTGAGCATCAAATTGAAGTTCAAGAGCACGAACACACTGTTGGACACATTATAAATTTATTTTTTGAAAAATATGTCGAGGAAACTTTAATTCAACCAACATTCCTATATGGTCATCCTGTAGAGATAAGTCCACTTACAAAGGCAAATCCAATTGATCCAAGATTTGTAGAAAGATTTGAACTATTTATTGGTGGAAAAGAATTCGCTAATGCTTATACAGAGTTAAATGATCCAATTACCCAACTTGATAGATTCGAAGAACAACTTAAAGAAAGAGATTTAGGTAATGATGAAGCAAATGATATTGATATGGACTTTATCGAAGCACTAGAATATGGTATGCCTCCAGCTGGAGGAATTGGTTATGGTATTGATAGACTTGTAATGTTATTTACAGAGCAAGATTCAATTAGAGATGTAATTTTATTTCCAACAATGAAAAATATTAATAAATAATGTAAGAGTAAAAATTCTTGCATTTTTTTGTGCAAATTTTCTCAAAAAAAATAAAATATTTGATTTATTTGAATAATTTATTTCATATTTTTAATTAAAAGTATGGTATACTAATTATATGGATAGTATAAAAATTTTATGTTCTCAAATTAAAAAAGAAAATAAATGTCCTTTATGTAAAGGAAATTTTCATATGGATGAATGTCAAAAATGTGGCTATAAATCTGATTTAATAAAAAAGAACATAGATATACTTATGCCAATGTTAGATCAAAATATAAGCAGCGAGGAACTTTTAAGTTTATATACTATTAAATCACTGGGTTATGATAAAATTAATATGTTATTATCTTTAAGTGGGGTTGAACAGTATCTAAAAAGTAAGGAAGAAAAAATTTTAAATCAATCTAGATATGAACTATCTGATGAAAGAGTAATGTTATATTTTATTGAAAATGATTTTCCTAATAAAAATGAAATGATAAATAGACTTATAAGGGAAATGCTTTCTGATAATTTAGATATAACTGATGATGAAAAATTATCTTTGTTTAAGTATTTTGTAGAGTATGTTGTATCCAATAAATTCGAATGTGTATTTAAAAGTTCTAGTGATAGTAAAGAAATTACATTTAACGAAAATGATATTCGAAGGTTGCTTTATCAAAAAAAATATTTAGAGTTACTTGAATTTGCATTTTATAAGTGTATTTACATGTATCAAAGTTTAAATAGTAATGGTACATTTAAAGAGATTAAAGAACGTGTATTATCTAAAAATTTGCCTGGTTATGCCGAAGAAAACCATAATGCTTTATTTATAGAGGTTAAGTCTAGATATAATGCAAATATCTTGCTTAGAGAGTATATTACATCTTTAGGTTTTAAAATGAGTGATATGCTTTTAAAATCTTATGAGGAGAGAGCAAAAAATGATTTAAAATTATTGGATAGCGATTATAGAATATATCAAGGAAAAAGTTTAAGCATTGACGACTTATATACTTGGATGATGTTACATAATAAAGGGGCAATGCCAATATTAAATGTTGAATCTTTAGAGGGCATTAAAAAATAAAAAAATTACTAATTATTTAGTAACTTTTTTGCTTTGTGTAAATTCTTTGTTCATATTATAAGCAATAACTTCATTTGAATTAATTTTGTTTAAGGAATAATTATTTGTGCTAATATCTTTACCATACATATAAAGTACTCCCGAAATTAAACAAATAAAAATGCCTATAACAGTAACTGTAATAAAATATGTACTTTTTTTCATCGTTTTCCCCCTTAACTGATTTAATTATAGCATACTTTTTCTAAAATGTAAAATAGTCATTATATTTTGCTTTTTTTAATATACTTAAATGGAGGTATATTACTTTGGGACTAAATGATAAAGAGGTTTTAGAGTTAAGAAAAAAATATGGTAGTAATGAAATAACAAGAAAGAAAGGTAGTACATTTTTTAAAATATTATTGGAGTCTTTATCTGATCCGATAATAAAAATACTTTTAATAGCACTGTCAATTAAAATAGTTTTTTTATTTAAAAATTTTGATTGGTATGAAACACTTGGAATTGTTATTGCAATTTTTTTAGCATCTTTTATTTCATCAATAAGTGAATATGGCTCTAATAAAGCATTTGAAAGATTATTCGAAGAAAGTAGTAAATTATCTACAAAAGTATATAGAAATGGAAAACTTACTACTCTTCCCTCAAAAGAAATAGTTATAAATGATATACTTGAAGGTGCCTCTGGGGATAAAATATGTGCTGATGGCATTATAAAAGAGGGAAGCCTTCAGGTGGATGAATCCTTTATTACAGGAGAAAGTAAAGAAGTTCATAAAAAAGTAGGCGATAAAGTTTATAGTGGAAGTACAATATATAAAGGTAGTGCTAAAATTAAAGTAATGCATATTGGTGATAAAACATTTATGGGAAATATTTCCTCTGGTGTTCAAGAAGAAAATGGTGAAAGTCCCCTTAAAACAAGACTTAGAGTACTTGCAAGAAGTATAAGTAAGCTTGGCTATATTGGTGCATTTTTAGCAAGTTTTGCATACCTTTTTATGCAAATTGTTGTAAAAAATAATTTTAATTTAGAACTTATTATTGAAACGGTTAAAAATATACCACTTATGTTAAACTATTTATTTTATGTTCTAACTTTAACTGTAACTATTATTATCGTGGCAGTTCCTGATGGTTTATATCAATTATGATGATTAGTAAGGCAAATGTAATAAATAGATTGCAAATATTAAACTTAGTTTAGTCAATATTTATAGGGCTTTGCTAAGTATTTTATTTTGGATTAATTAATTTTTATTTTTTTTCATTAATTTACATTTTAAAGTATACATGGTATAATTACATAGGAAACGTTAAGCTGAAAATGATTAGTTTGACATAACTAGGAGGTGTAAAAAAATGTATAAAACTATCGTTATAGAGTATTCTCCAAAAGCAGACACTATGGCAACAAAAGTAGAAGAAAAATCTAATGAAATGTTACAAGATGGATATGAATTAGTAACAATGTCTATAACCAATTCTGCAAAAGCAATTTTAGTATTCAAAAAAAAATCTTAAAAAATGTTTGAAGTTTAAATGAAAGTGAGGTATTTTATGAAAAAGTTAAAAACAGGAACATTATTAATTATATTAGGAAACTTGCTATATTTAGCATATATCTATTTTTGTGGTAGTGAAACAAGTGATTTTGGAAACTTTAGTAGAGGACTTCTACTTGGATTATCTATTGGTGCAAACTTAGTTGGTATAATTTTAACTGTAGCCTATATGTCTAAAAATAATGAAGATAAAAAATAAGACTTCTTATTAAAATGAGGGAGTAAAACTGTGAAAAAAGAATTAAGTGTTAAACAAAAAAATGCTGATAAAGATTTAAATATTATTATATTTGCTACCATTATACCA
>DJOC01000076.1:0-8989 GCA_002439555.1 Caryophanales bacterium UBA6448
CAATGATAATACCATATAATCCGCAGTTTTACAAGCAAAATGTATCACTTTTTCCACAAAAATGGCCCACTTTTCTAAATAATAAAAAATATGAAACGATTTTACCAACTCATTTCATATTACCTTATAACATCAACTTACTATTTATTATAAAGAACCATGATATTTCACAGGATAAGTTAACGTTCTATTTCCATCACTTGTATTCATACTTACACTTATTTCTAAATATATTTATGGAACGATTTTTTTGTTTTTTTCGTTCTATACTTTTTTGTAGAACGAATTTTTTGTTTTGTAATTATATAAACAAAAAAGATAGAAATTTCAAATTTGTTAATGATATTTTCTATCTAAAATGGGTATAACAATTTTTCCTTATCTTTAACTTTTTTATGTCTTGTTTTGACATCTTTTGTCGAAGTGCTTGCAATCCTATTATATATATGTATAATAACTACTCGAACGTGCTGGAAATGGCGTTACCTTCTTAATTTTTTCTAGGGGTTTTGGTGCACCAAGATTTTTCACTAGACGAAAGGAGGAATGTAAATGACCAAAAAGAACCTCGAAAGAGTAGTAATTTTGATTATCGTTTTATTACTTTGGAATGGCTACCCAGAGTATATAAAACGCGCCGTCCAGATTATGATAGAAATCATTATGTGGTTATACCATATTTTGAAATCTATTATAGCCGGATAGCGCTAGCTAATCACTTAGGTAACGCGAACTTCTTTCACGTTCCTTATTAATAATATATCATTTATTCATACATTTATGCAAGATGTTTATCTTGTATTTTTCAACTCACAATATAGACATTATTCCAAGTTCCATCGCCAGATAATTTTACTGAAGAAGATAATGATATAAAAGGTCAAACGCCTAATAGATTATTTGATTCCCTAGGTTTGACATTTTTATAAAAAAATAATAAAAAAGTTATTGGTATAATTTGCATTTTATGGTATCATATAATAGAAGGTAGATGATTATGGGAAAATTTTTTAATGGAAATGTAAAAACTTCGAAATCAACAATGATTAAAATAGCAATTGTGGCAGTGTGTGCTGTACTTATTATAGTAATATTGATTGCACTTAATAAAAGCAAAAATCCAAAGCGAGCGAATTTAAAACTATATAATAATTTAGATGTAGAGATTAATAGTGAAAAACCAGATACAATGGATTTCTTCTCCGTATTTGATAATTACGATGTAAATAAAGTTAAAGTAACTTACCCTGATGACTTTAGTACAAAAGTTGTTGGAACTTATGAAGTTAAGATTGAAATTGAGGGAGAAGAATATAAAACTACAGTTAATGTATATGATGATAAGGCACCAGAACTTGAAGTTAAAGACTTTGAAATAGAGGCGGGTAAAAGATATTATGTTGAGGACTTTGTAGAAAGTTGTTCAGATAATTCTGGTGAGGCTTGTACTATTGAATATTATGCAGATTCAAAAGACCAAGATGGTAATGCAATTGATTATTCAAAATATACTGAAGTAGGAAACTACTTAATAAAAATTATTGCTAAAGACGAAAATGGTAATGTTACAGAACCTAAAAGTGTTAATTTAAAACTAACAGATGCAAGTGGTAATACACCTGATCCAGAACCTAATCCGAACCCAGATCCTACAGTAGAATGTAAATATGGTGATTTAAGTTATGATGAAAAAATTTATACTTACCCAATTGCTGTTATAGTTGGTGATGAACAAAATAATTGTGCACTTAATCGTGATTTATGGGATAATGATGATGTTCAAAAACCTGTTGTTGAATTATATAAAAGAGATTTAGAAAAATTAAAAACAGACTTTAGTAAAATATATGAAACAAAATATCCTAATGGAGCGCATACTTATATTTATCAAGATTTTAAAGCAGTATTAAATAAAGATAATACAGGACTTGTAGGTTATGCAGTTTATGTTAAACTATTTGCCTCAGAGGCTAACTTAAGTATTGATAAGAGTACTACTGAAAATCTAATTGCTGAATATTATTTAAAAGCAGATGGAAGTAGAGAATATATTCAAAATCCATACAATATAAACTAGTGTAAAAAACTAGTTTTTTTATGACATAAAAAAAAGTTCACGAGGAACTATTTTTGTTTTTTTCTTGAGAAATACATAAGACTGCCGATACCGCCAACTAAAACTACTAAAATGGCAACAACAATAACTGTATCATTACTATGTTCATCTTTAGTAGTATTATTATTACTAATTAAAGGTGCAACAATATCTTCATAGTCTTCGTTTTCATAGGCCTTTTTAATTGCCTTTTTGATATCATCATCAAAGCCTGATTGATAACCATTCCAAGATGCTTCATTACCAATTACAATGTAAGGAACACCATCAACTGTATCTCCACGTTTTTCTGCAACACTGTCCATTGCTTTTTTTAAGTTTGCATCTGCATTCCATTCAGCATCATATACTTCATAAACAACTAAATTAAAATATTTACCATAATCATCAGTAATACTATTTAAGAATGTTTTAGCCTTTTCACAATAAGGACAACCATCTTTAGTAAATACATAAACATTGATTTTATCTTTAGTGGTTTCTTCAGCAGCATTTACATTAAACATTGATAGTGATAAAGCACATAATATTCCTATTAATAACTTCTTCATTTTACCTCCTACAAAAATTATACAATAAAGCATTTTATTTAACAAGATTTTTATATATTTTTACGAGTCTAATCATTATTTTTTCTTCATCAAGTTTAATTTGGTTCGTGGCAATTAATGTTGCAAGGCCATTTGAATAAAGCCACATATGTAAGAATAATTCTTTAGCCTCTTCAAAAGAAAAACCATGTTTATTAACTAAATTTATAATTGTAGATTGATTCCATTTTTCATCAAAAACATCTTCGATTTTTTTCCATTTTAAATTATCTGATAAAAATAGACTACAAAATAAATTCTTATAATCATTAGCAAATTCAACATATGCAATACAAAGAGTAAGTAGTGCCTTTTTACTATCAATTTTACTATTAATAAATTCATCATATTGTCTATTAATTTCTATTAAAACATCTTTTTTAATCTCATCCATATTACTATAAATTCGATATAAAGGTTTTGTACTAATGCCTAAATATTTTGCTAAACTCCTTGCATTAAGGTTAGTCCACCCTTCATCATTTATTAATTTTACTGCTCCCTTTACGATATTTTCTTTGGTTATCAATAATGCTTTTGCCATTTTTTATCACCCCACTTATATGATAACTTATGTTTTTATTATAGCATACATTTTTTTGATTTTAAAGTACTAAAAAAGGAGAAATTTATCCCCTTAATTTAAATTGTCTAGAATAGACTCATTATTTTCTATTATACTGTTTATTATATACATTTCTTCTTCAGACACTCCATATCTTTTCCAAAACCAATCATCGGAATTTTCATAATTTTTAGAATACCTCCATAGAATTGGAAAATCAGGTTCCGGTTCTATCATTTTTTCAATATAATTGTTTAATCTATTCATATTTTCCTCTGAAAAATTAACTTTATATGTAGTTATTTTATTGTCTAATACTTTTTTAACTAATATTGAGTTATCATCTTTAAAGTATATGAAATAATCTAAATCATCATTTTCGTGGTATTCTATTTTATATTTATATTCTTCAACATATATTTCAAAGTTTGATTCTCCACCTTCTAAAGAATATATTACATCTTCTTGATATAAGTTTAATTGTTCTTTACTCCCTACGAAATCTTTTATAACAACAACTTTATTACCATTTAATTTTTCAGAAAAATTAGTCTCTACAAATTTTTTTAATTTATCAATATTTTCTTTTGAAAAGTTTTTGGTTATTTTTTTTGTTGTTGATTTACAGTCTACAGCACTACATCCATATGTTATATCTATTTTTACTTTATCTTTATATATTTTAATATCTCGGCTTGTTCCTGGTATCCCACCATCAAAGAAATCAATTTCATAAATCATATTTTTATCTTCAGTAGCATCCTTTACATCTTTATTTTTAGTAAACTGCATTACCACTAATATCGCTAATATTATTAAAAGTAATATAGAAACTATAATGATTTTTAAAGATTTATTATTTTTCATTTTATACCTACCTTTATAGGTTCATTATATCATATGGCATATTTAATCCACAAGATATTATAATCAATTCTTCATTATATTTTTAGTGGTTCTCTAATGTGGAAACTTACGATTTTAAAGTACTAAAAAAGGAGAAATTTATCCCCTTAATTTAACATTTAAATTGTTTGTTACTTTATTAATAATATTTTCAAAATTATCCATAACTTCTTTTTCAGTTAGTGTTCTTTCATTATCACTATAAGTTAGTTTAAATGCAATACTTTTTTCATTACTATCATTATTTGGTATATATAAATCAAATACATCAATATTTTTAAGAAGTCTTCCACCCGCTTTTCTAATTTCCTTCATTAAACTTTCACAAGTTATATCTTTATTACATACAAATGCTACGTCTTTAACAATTTCTGGGTATTTTGAAGCTTCTTTATATTTAATAGGTTTTATATCACAAATTAATTTATTAATAGAAAGTTCACAAACATAAACATCCTCTTTGCAAAGTGTTGGATGAACCTTACCAATTATACCAACTTCTTTATTATCTAGTGTAATACTTGCACTAATACCAGGATGTAAATCTTTAATTTCACTAGTTACAAAGCTATATCTATTTTTTAAGCCTAGATAATCTAGTACGTTTTGAACAACACCTTTTAAAGTATAAAAATCACATTCAATATCATTATGATTCCAAGCATTATAAATATATTTTCCACTTATAAGCATTACTACTTTAATATCTTCATTAAAGTCTTTATCATATGTTTTACTTATTTCATAAAGTAATATATCATCAACTTTTCTTGCTTTATTATAGTCATAAACATTTAAAAGTGATGGAATAAGAGTGGTTCTAACAATACTTTTATCTGTGCTCATAGGATTAGGTAATACTACATTTTCTTTGTTTTCATAATTAAACAAACTAGCCATATATGGAGATACTAAAGTATATGTTTTACATTCATTTAATCCTAAACCGCGAAGTCTTTTTGATATAATCTTTCTATATTTAACATCACCAATATATTCACCTTTTTTATATGTTCCCTTTGGTAAAGTAGAAACTAAATTTTCATAACCATAAAGTCTTCCTATTTCTTCAGCAATATCATTAACATATGGATCAATATCAAGTCTACGATTTGGAATTGTTACGGTAAATATACCATTTTCATAAGTATATTCAAACATTAATCTTTCAAGTTCTTTAGCCATATCTTCAGTAGAAATTTCAATTCCTAACATTTTATTAACATCATTTGGATTAAATTTTACTATTTTTTTAGTTTTATCTACTTTATCATATGTTACAGTGCCAGATAAAATTTTAGCATCAGCATACTTTTCAAGTAAATGACAAGCTCTATTTAAGGCATCAATTGTATATTCATAATTTAATCCTTTACCATATCTTATTGAGGCTTCACTTTTCAAATTTAATCTTGCGGCTGTATTTCTTATTGAAACAGCATCAAATATAGCACTTTCAATTAAAATAGTTTTTGTATTTTCATCAACATCAGTATTTTCACCACCCATTACACCAGCAATACATACTGGCTTTTTACCATCAGTTATAACAATATCATTTTCATTTAAAACTCTATCTTTTCCATCTAAAGTTTTAATGTTTTCATCATTTAATGCATTTCTAACAACAATTTTATCACCAAGTTTATCTTTATCAAAGAAATGAAGAGGTTGTCCATATTCAAGCATAACGTAGTTTGATATATCAACAACATTGTTTATTGGTCTCATACCAGCACTAATTAATCTATCTTGAATAAATTTTGGCGATGGTTTAATAGTTAAATTTGTTACCATCTTTGCAAGGTAAAATGGACATTTTTCAGTATCTACCTCTAAAGAGAAGTGATTTGTAATGTTATCTTCGATTTCATTATAACTAGCATCAGGAAGTGTTACCTTTTTATTTAATATTGAGGCTATTTCATAAGCAAAACCAATATGATAGTAACAATCGTTATTTCTATGTTTATGAACATCTAAATCATATATAGTATCTGATGAGCCAAGTAAATTTTGGGGATCACTTCCTATAGGAGCATCATCAGGTAAAATATAAATACCTTTAGCATAGTTTTCTTCAGTCTTTTCTTCGAGGCCTAATTCAGAAAGCGCGCATAACATTCCAAAAGATTCAACACCTCTTATAGTGGATTTTTTAATTTCAAAATTTCCAGGTAAAACTGCACCGATTAAAGCAACAATAACCTTTTCATTTTCTTTTACATTTGGAGCACCGCATACTATCTGAAGTGTTTCACTACCAATATCAACTTTACAAACGTGTAAGTGGTCTGAATTTGGATGCATAGTGCACTCTTTTACTAAACCAACACATAAATTATCAATATGATTAGTAATAACTTTTTCAACATTAATACCCGCTTTAGTAACTTTAACGGCTAACTCTTTTAAATCTATACCCTCTAAATCAATATAATCTTTAACCCAATTTAAACTTATCATACTAATTTTCCTTTCTATCAAATACTTGGACTTCTCTTAAATCTGCTGTATAAAATGTTCTTATATCATTTATATTATACTTAAGCATTGCAAGTCTTTCAGCACCAAAACCAAATGCAAAACCAGTCCATTTACTTGGATCATAACCACAATTTTTTAATACATTTGGATGAACTATACCTGCACCTGCAACGGTAATCCAACCAGTATTTTTACATAAACTACAACCTTTACCATTACAAGCAAAACAACTTATATCAGTTTCTACTGATGGCTCTGTAAATTGATAATAACTTGGTCTAAATCTTGTTACGCAGTTTTCTCCGAATAACTTTTTAGCAAGTAAATCAAATATTCCTTTAAGGTCTGATAAACTTATTTCTTTATCTACTACTAAACCTTCGATTTGCATAAATTGATGTGAATGAGTTGCATCATCATCATCACGACGATATGTTTTACCAGGACATATCATTCTAATTGGAGTTTCACCATTTCCCTTAAGCATTGTTCTTGCTTGTACAGGGGATGTTTGACTACGAAGAAGCACCTCATCATTAACAATATAAAATGTGTCTTGGGCATCTCTTGCTGGATGGCCTTTTGGAATATTTAAAAGTTCAAAATTATACTTATCTTCCTCGATTTCAGGACCATCTACAACATCAAATCCAAGTGACATAAATAATTCCTCGACCTCTTCAATCGTTTTTTCAAGAATGTTTGGTGCTCCGCATTTAATACTTACTCCAGGAAGTGTAACATCAATTTTTTCACTTTCCAATTTTTCATTAATTAATTTATTATTAATTTCATCATTTTTCTTTGCAAATAAATCATTAAAATAAGTCTTAATTTCATTTACATACATACCATATGCCTTTTTATCTTCGGCTTCTCTAATTTTACTTTGAAGTTCTGTAATTACTCCACTTTTTCCTAAATATTTTACTTTAACATCATTTAGTTCATTTAAACTATTAACCTTTTCTAAATCCTTAACTATTTCCTCTTTAATATTTTCCATTTCTTCCTCCTTAAAAATAAAAACTTCCCATATTTATAGGGGCGTTTTACCGCTGTACCACCCTACTTTATGAAAAGTTTATTTCAATCTTTATATTTATAACGTAATTACCCGTTTATACTCCTTATTTGAATTTCGTTTTATAGTTTCTTAATACTTTCACCAAATGTATTAATCTCTTTTAATTTTATAAAACTACTTATAATAATTCATCGTATATTAATAATTTGTTGCTTTTAATTCCATAAATGATTCAGAATGCTTACATACAGGACATACTTTTAAAGCATCTTTTCCGTAATAAACGTGACCACAGTTTCTACATATCCAAATAACTTCTTCATTTCTATGGAATACTTTATCTTCCTCAATATTACCTATTAATTTTAAATATCTTTCTTCGTGATGTTTTTCAATATCACCAACCATTTCAAATAATTTAGCAATATCTTCGAAGCCTTCTTCTTTAGCAACCTGTGCAAAACCTTTATACATTTCTGTCCATTCAAAGTTTTCTCCATTTGCAGCATCTTTTAAGTTTTCCATAGTCGAAGGTATTTCTCCACCATTTAATGCTTTAAACCAAAGTTTTGCGTGCTCTTTTTCGTTATTTGCAGTTTCTTCGAAAATACTTGCAATTTGTTCATAGCCCTCTTTTTTAGCTTTACTAGCATAATATGTATATTTATTTCTTGCTTGACTTTCTCCAGCGAAAGCAGCCATTAAATTACTTTCTGTTTTACTACCTTTTAATTCCATCTTTTCACTCCTTTTTCAAGTCTAATCTTATCACATAAATTATGATGTGTCAAACACTTTGCATTAAAAAAATTCATAAATAATTTATGAATTCTTTTGACTTATTAATTTTGTTAAAATATCTTCATTTTTCTCTAAAATAACATAATAACCATCATCATAGACTTCTTTAACAAAAACAAATTTATCTGTTTTTTCATTATCTAAAAGTTCATATGCTAAATAGTAAATATTATTATTTAACTCATATTTATTTGTTAAAATATATCGTTTGTTATTTTCAAGAACTACTATATCATTTATTCTCACTGTATATGCTCTTCCTGACTAACAATTTTTTGGTTTTCAATATCAGCACGCTTTTTTACATTACTTACTTTAATTAGTTTCATAATATCTTGAATTATAATTACAAGTGCAGGAATAATTACAACCACGAGCCAACCAATTTTACTTCCTACAAATCTTTGAACATTTCCAAGTCCAGGAATTTTTAATACTACTTTACCAATAAGATTACTATATGATGCTGGAGTATCATCTTTAATTGGGTTATTATC
>DJOC01000076.1:9076-15110 GCA_002439555.1 Caryophanales bacterium UBA6448
GTTACTGTTTTTCCATAAGATAAAACTCCAGTTGATTCAAATGTAATTATATCATTTACTTTTATATCCGTCGGTTCATAAACTGTTTTATTAATAATAACATCTAATACATTTATTGTTGGCACCATACTTTGAGAAACAATTGTATATACAGAGAAAAAAGGTCTATATTTACTACCTTTTGCTTCATAAAGTTTTAATGAAACAAAGTAATACATTAAAAATGCTGCACAAATTATTAATATTGAAAATACTGTCCAAGATATAACTGAACCAATATAGTTTAAAATTGATTTAATTCTCATTTTTTTTGTAATCATATTTTTCTCCTTTCTATTTAATTGTTTCTATATAAAGCTTACCCTTAAATGTTTTACCACTGTCAATATTTTGATTAACTCCAGTTTCTTTCCAATCCATTCTTAATACATATTTAACTGTTGTTTTTCTACGAATTAAGACTTCTGTTTCAAGGAATGTTTCTTTTCTTGGTGCCTTTAAATTATTTAAATAAGATATATTACTACGAGTTATAAAATAATCTAAATTATTAACATCGGTAAAATCATTAAATACATCACGCCAAACTATTTTATAAGCTACTGCATAGTCTGCGTCATTTTTTATTTTTAAAACATAAGTACCATTCCATCCAGGTTCAATGTCCGCAGAAACTATTTCAAGAGGATTGTATATATAAAAGTCACTATCGCTGCCTTTAGCAATTTCTAAAATATTTTTCTCATTTTTATATTTATCATCCTCATAATAATTATAATCACTATCTATTTTTGTAGTGCCATTATCACAGTTAAAATCACATATACCATCATTATCAATATCAACATTTATATTTGGAAGTCCATCGCCATCTGTATCACAATTTTTTTGACAAGTAGGACCATTTTCAACAGGATTTGAAAGCGTTCCATCATCATTTACACAATTGAAATTACAACTGCCAGTTCCATATACATCAACATTTATATCCGGAATTCCATCACCATTTGTATCAATATTAAAATCTGCTTTGCCATCTTTGTCATAATCAATGTTAATATCAGGAACTAAATCCCCATCAGTATCAATATTTATATCTGGATGATTATCATAATTCTTATCACAATTTACATCACATTTTCCATCATAATCAGTATCAATATTTATGTCGCCAATATTTTTATCACCTACAAATATATTATTATCTGCTTTGCCATCACCATTTGTATCACAGTTTTTTATACATTTACCAGTTTCGTCAGTTACATTTAAGTCAGGCTTACCATCGTTATCTAAATCTATATTTATATCTGGAATTCCATCACCATTTGTATCTTCGTTTAAAATAGTTTTCTTTCCATCTATAGTTACTTCTTTATTAACTGGATTTGTAATTGTATTTCCCCCATCATTAGAAATATTAACATCAGCCTTACCATCACCATCAATATCAATATTTATTATTTTAGTACTTCCATCTGGTAAAGTAATTTTATCATTTATAGTTTTACCATCACCATCTAAATCAACGTTAGATATAACATTACCGTTTTCATCAGTACAATTTCGAATACACACACCATTTTCGTCTTTTACATTCGTAGGATTTTTTATATTACCATTTTCATCAACAACATTAAATGTTGGTTTTCTATTACCTTTATAATCAATGTTTCTAATTGGAACAGTCGAATCATCACCAGTTATATTAACATCTGGATTTCCATCACCATCTAAATCAATATTTGTGTCCGCAAGCATATCACCATTAATATCGCAGTTTAAATCACAAGTATTTTTCTTATTATAATCTTTAATAATATTTATATCTGCTACTCCATCACCATCAAGGTCAATGTTATAGTCTGGCCATCCATCATTATCACTATCACAATTTAATTTGCACATACCATTTTCATCAAGTTGATTAATTTCATTAAATAATCTTGTTTGATTACCAAATAAGTCTATATTAAATAAAGGTTTACCATTTCTACTATAGTCAACGTTATAAAATGGTTTACAACTACCATCTTTTGAAATATTTAGATTTGGTACTTTACTACCCCATATTTTTTGATTAACATATTTACAATTATCTGGATTAGTTGGATTATAATTTCCATATATTTTATAAATATAAATAGTTAAATAAGCAGTAATTATAATTAAAATTATTACAAGTAAAAAGATAAAAGATTTAATTATATCTTTTTTAATAGACTGTTTTTCTTTTTTTTCATCAGATAGTAACTTTTTTTGTTCTTCGTAATCATTTGTATCTATTAGAATATCATCATTTATATCTTTCACATTTTACTCCTTATTCTTATCTAAATTATATCACGATTTATTTAGATAACAAATACTTTTTATAAAAAAAACTGTCACATAGACAGATTTTTTATTGTTACTTCATCAAAACTTTTACCACGATAATAACCATTATCATCAAAATCATCATTTGTAAGATATGTAAAAGCTTTAACATAAATATCGGAGGTAATATTTTTATATTCGCTTCCACAGGTTAATTTCATCGAAGTAATTAATGTATTATCAGTAATTTCATTATCTAGTAAATGAGAATACCACTCTCCATATTCGTGATGTACACCATCATACAAATATATTTCCAAGTAGTTGTAAAAACTTTCAGAATCCGATGGCACTAAAATAGTTTTATGAATTTTTTCACCATTAACCTCGAAGGAGATTTCCCATCCTAATTTATAATTTAAGTTTTCATATTCCTCACTCGTATATTTATTCCATATTTCTTTATAATATGAGCCAGTGACTTTTTCTTCTTCGGTTAGAAAAATGTTTAAAACTGTTATATCTTTTTTTAATACCCAATTATAAGATAAAGTATCTCCTACTTTCATATCATTATCAGCATAGATTGATAATTTAATAGGATTTGTATCTTCATATTGTGGTTCTTTGGGAACAACTACTTCATTATTATTTGAAACAGCCTTATTAAAATCTTCCTTTTGATTACAAGCACATAATGATATAATTAAGCCAATTAGCATTATATATTTCATATTTTAATACCTTGAATAGAACCATACACCATAAGCAGGAAGTGCTGGGGGTTGAAAACTATTTGCAACATATTTACTATAACTTGAATAACCCTCGGGGCCACCACCTAAATAAAAGCCTTTTGTAACAGCATAGTGTAAATGCCAGCCGGTAGAACAAGTGTCCCATCCGCCATTTACTTTTAAGGTGTTTCCACCACCACCAACTGTACCAATAACCGTTTGTTGGGTAACTGTATCACCAACTTTAACATAAACATCTTTTAAGTGAGCATAAGTTAATGTATAAGCAATTCCTTGAACTCTAACGTGAATATAAACTTGGTTTCCACCACATTTTGCTTTACTAATAACGGCGGCTACAGTACCTGCAGCAGTCGCATAAACAGCAGTACCTCCAGCATTACCTGCAATATCATTTGCTGGATGGAAATCAGAATATGGTTTACCATTTAAATAAAATGAACGCCAACCAAATCCTGAAGAAACATAACCTCTTACTGTTGGCCTTAAAAATTGTGAACTATTTGCAATGTTTATACAAGAGGATAAAGTTTGATCATCTTTACATCCTAAATCTTCATAATATTTAATTAATTTTTGTTGAGCAGTAATTTGTTGTGAAATATCAAGAGTAACCTCAACTAATGAAGATAAATCATTTTTTAATGATGCAAGACTATTTTCATAAGTCTTAATTTTTTCATTTAAATCATTTTGCTTTTTTAATAGACTTACTTGTAAATCTTCATTTTCTTCGATTAAACTTTCCATTTTTTTAAGTTCATTTTGCGTATATGAAATAATTTGACTTATTGCATCTGCTCTCATAACAACATCTGTTGCTGTAGAAGCTCCACCTACATAATCTAGGAAAGTATTATCACTACTTACTATTTGATAAAATGCAAGTAATTCTTCACTTTTAGCCTTTGTTTTTTCAATCTCTTTGGTAGAGGCCTCAATTTGTGCTTTCGCAGACGCTATATCATTTTCAGCTTGCTCCACTTCATTATGAGCATTTGATATACGATTATTTTCTGCATTAATCTCACTTTGAGTTTTATTTTTTTGAGCATCATTAGCATTTTTTTCATTAATTAGTGCCTGAAGTTCATTTTTTAAATCTTTAAGTGTGTTGGCAGCGGCATTAACATTTGAAAACATAAATAGTACTATAAGTACACTAAATATTTTTACTACTTTTTTCATCATATTTTCAAATACTTCCTTACTGAATTTGCACTACCAAACATACCAACAATTGCACCAATTAAAACAATTACACCTGATACATAGAATACAAAATTATATGGTTTAATTAAATTAAGTGTCTCGGTAAACATATAACCGTGCATTGTATTAAATAAAATTACATAACCATAAATTGTTATACATACTGGAATTATTGACCCAATTATACCCAAGAATAAACCTTCGAATAAAAATGGTAATTTAATTGCTGTATTACTTGCTCCAACAAGACGCATTATCTCAATTTCATTTTTACGTGAATAAATAGTTAATTTAATTGTATTTGAAATTAAGAATGCTGTAACTACAATAAGAGCAATAACAATTCCAATTGTAACTTTTTGAATTATATCAAAAGCTGATACTACTTCCTCGACCATAGTTTCACCAAATTTTACTGTTTGAATATTCGGAACTTTTTTAATTTCCTCGGCTACATTAGAAATATTTTTAATATCATCAACGTATACTGTACAACTGTCCATCAATGGATTTTCAGTTAAGTAATTTAACATTGTTGAAAATGTATCAGAGTATTCACTCATTTGAGTTTTCCATTCTTCTTTACTTTTATATGTAACTTTACTTACACCTTTAATATTTTTAATTTCTAAATATGCATTATTACTATCTTCTTCACTCGCATTTTTATTAATATAAACAACAATATTCATTTCTTTTTCAATTGACCTTGTGGCATTATTTACATTTACAGCAATTATAATTGCCACAGAAACGATAATAAGAGTTATCATATCACAAAGAATACTTGCCATTGAAAGTGAAAAATTACGAGTTATACTTTTAAATGCATCTCTTATACTTCTTCCAAAAATTCTAATCGCTTTCACTCTTATAACTTCCTTTCTTATAATCACCAACAAGCATACCATTGTTAATAACTAATACTCTTTTTTTCATTCTATTAACAATTTCTTTATCGTGGGTTGCCATTATAACTGTTGTTCCTAAATCTTTATTAATATTTGAAATAACATCCATAATTTCTTTACTTGTCATTGGGTCTAGATTTCCTGTAGGTTCATCACAAATTAAAAGTTTAGGTTCATTTACAATAGCTCTTGCTATACATACTCTTTGTTGTTCACCACCAGAAAGTTCCTTTGGAAAACTTCTTACTTTATCTTTTAAGCCAACTCTTTCTAATGCTTTTAAAACTTTTGGCCTTATGTCAGCACCTTTATCACCAACACATTCAAGAGCAAATGCGACATTTTCATAGGCAGTTAAATTAGGTAGTAATTTAAAGTCTTGGAATACAATACCAACTTTTCTACGAAACTTATATACCTTTCTATTTTTTAATTTGCCAACATTTACTCCACCAACCATTACAGTTCCTTTAGTGGGTTTTTCTTCTCTATATAACATTTTAACAAAAGTAGATTTTCCACTTGCGGTAAGCCCAATTACAAAGACAAATTCGCCCTTATCAATTTGAACACTTACATCAGCACAAGCAGTTATACCATTACTATATGTTTTAGTAACATCCTTAAATTCAATGAATTTCATACACACCTCCATTATGTTTAAATTATAGCACTTTTTATAATTAAAGTAAATTGATTAAAAACCATTTACACTTATTGCCAAAATAAAAATGTAAACATATTTTAATGTCTACATTATTTGTTATCATAGTTATCAAGAAATGAAGTATACTTACCATCTTTTTTTGTACCTAATACACAATTTAAATTTAT
>DJOC01000076.1:15206-17511 GCA_002439555.1 Caryophanales bacterium UBA6448
AGATTTTTCATTTCTTTTCGTTTACTAGTTCCATCATCCACTAAAGTGCAGTTTTCCGTAAATCTACAAGCACAGTTTATAAATGTTAATTCATTATAGTTTTTCCAGGCAAGTACTGCTGATTCCTTTATTAAATAAAGTGGTCTTATAAGTTCTAATCCTTCGAAATTATCTGAATGAAGTTTTGGCATCATAGTTTTAATTTCACTACCATAAAACATTGAAAGAAGCGTTGTTTCAATTACATCATCAAAATGATGACCTAAAGCAATTTTATTACAGCCAAGTTCTTTTGCTTTACTATATAAATAGCCTCTTCGCATTCTTGCACATAAGTAACAAGGGTTACCTTCCACTTTAGCAGTTACATCAAAAATATTAGTTTCAAATATTTCTATTGGAACATTTAATAATTTAGCATTTTTTTCAATCAACTCTCTATTAACTTTATTATAACCTGGATCCATTACAACATAATGGGCTGTAAATGGAAATTTTCCGTGTTTAATTAACTCTTGAATGCATTTTGCAAGTAAAAAAGAATCTTTTCCACCACTTATACAAACCATAATATTATCATTTTCTTTGATAAGTTCATAATCAGATATGGCTTTAATAAATTTACTCCATATATCTTTTCTAAATTTCTTTATAATACTTCTTTCTATTTCAACATACTTTTCCATAATACCACCAACTCATATATATTATAAAAAAATAGTAATTCTTGTCAATCACTATTTTCTAATTATTATTTATATTTTAATTACCTTCTTAATAATAAAGCATTATTTTGATTAATTTCAATATTATTTAAAAATGCAAATACTTCTTCTTCCGTAGTTATTGTTTTATCGTGAAAAGCCTCTGATAAAGCATCCTCTAAAGAAAAGCCATAACCGTAGTTACATTTTTCCACTATGTCATCTTGAAATGTTTTTAAATAATCATCTGGAATATATTGTCTTAATCCTGGTTTTTGAGTTTCTAATATACTCCATTTTAAAGTTGCTAATTTATCTCGAAGTTCATCTTTTAAAATATTAATATCGGTTTGATCTTCTTTTGAAATTGTATAATTTTGGCCAATATTAAAATAAAATGTATCACCATATTGTTCTACGGCAATAGGAATTATTTCAGCACCAGTTTCTTTTGCCATTCTCACGGTACCATTAAAAATCTTCATAACTATTACGTTTGGAGATACATTCCAAGCACCTTCAGGATAAATTAATAAATTACCACCTTTGTTTAAAAGTTCTATAGCCCTTGCATAAGCAATTTTTCTATCTTCTCTATCTTTGGTTTCAAGTGGTATAACACCATTTAACTTTAACGCTTCATAAATCGGCATTTTATATAGAATACCCGGATCACCAAGCATTAGGTATGCCGGGTTCCCGATAACCTGAAAAGTTCTTTGAATATCATTACCTCCGATATGAGTACAAGCATATATTTTAGGTAAATTATTTTCTTTTGTTCTAGCATCATTAATAATAACTATTTTTTCTTTTGACATTAATTCATCAAGTTTTAATATAAGTTTAATTAATAAATGTATTTTCTTTCTAATTTCGATACCCTTAAGTTCTTCACCATTATTAAATTCAATTTTTCTATATTCAGAATAATATTTAATTAGTTCCTCGATAGCCATTTTTCTTTTTTCAAATACAGACAATTTTTCCATATTATCCACCTTTTGATAGCATATATTTTACATTTCTTTTTACAATTTGTCAAATTTAATAATATAACTAGAACTAGTGCCATCTTTAGTTAAATAATTTGCAATGTCTATACATCCTCCATTTTTTAAAATAATTTTCTTTGAATACTCGTTTTTCTCATCACAATTTATTCTTACTCTTGTAAAACCTAACTTTTTTGCCTCTATTAAAGCAAGTTTTAAAATAATATTACCATAGCCCTTATTTCTTTCACTTTTTCTAATTTTATAAAATATTTGTGAACCTTTATTTTCCCAATAATCATTGATGGTAGTTCTAATACCAACTTCACCAAATGGGTAATCCTTATGAAAAAGAATATATCTTTTAGTCGTGGAGCCTATTTTTTCATTAATTAGGGTTTCCTCTTTTAATCTTTTATTACTTATATTTAAAAACTCATTATAATCAACTCCAAAAATATTATTTATGGAGCCGATTTCTTTTTTAAGAATATCTTGATACATTTCATAAACTTTTTTGCAAATGCAATTTTTTATTGGAACTAATTTAATATTACTATCTGTTTCCATATTTACCTCTTAAAAAATTATTTTTTAAATTTTTTA
>DJOC01000026.1:0-1501 GCA_002439555.1 Caryophanales bacterium UBA6448
CAGGAGGAGTAGTTGGAACAAGCAACAGTTCTTATTATTTGTACACAAACCAAACTTATTGGGCCGGTTCGCCTTTCAATTTCTTTTTTCTTTTTACTGATACTGGTGAGTTTCAAGTGCGTTCTTCAGGCGACTTTGACTATAGTCTTGTGAATAACAATTTTGGGGTCCGCGGCGTCGTTTCTCTATCCTCTAAAGCCAAGTTATCAGGCAGTGGGACGTATAATGATGTTTACATCCCAAGTTAAAAAAAGTAAAGAAAAATATCTTGCATAAATATATAAATAAATGTTATATTATAAATAGGAACGTGAAGGAAGTTCGCGTTACCAATTGGTTTTAATAATTGAAAACGCTATCTATGCTAATAAAGCTAAAATAAACTCTTTTAAAAGTCTAAATAGTTTTATTAGAACATGGACGGCGTTTTCTATTTTATCTATGTTGTAATAACAAATTAGAAATAGTATGCATAAAAATTCGAATTTAATTATCTTATCTTTAGACATAAGCATCATCCTCCTTCCAGAATTTTTGATTTATTTCAAACCCCCTGAAAATTGGTGGCAACGCCAGTTCCTGCACGTTCGAGTAGTTATTATACATATAAAATTTAGTATTGCAAGGACTTCGACAAAATAAGACATGAAAAAATAAATTAGTATTCAAAGTACTAATTTTTTTTATAAAAAAATGAAGCATAATTGCTTGAATATATACATTACTTTTGATACAATAATTATGTATGATAAGAGAGGGTAAGATGTATGAAGAATAAAAGTCTTGTAACGATAATTTTAGTAAGTATAGTAACTTTTGCAGCACTTGTATTTTCACTTTATAAGTTTGTTTTGAAAGAAAAAACTGTTTTTTATAGTGATGGTTATGTAAGTATAACTGATAGTGATGTACCAGAAAAAGCTTATTTTATAAAGGGAACAGAGTATAAAAAAGGTTATAGTGATGATGTAATATTTACTTCAAAAGACGATAAGAAAACTGTTGCAAGTATTTATTCATTTGCATTTTATAATGATAAATCAATAAGTTTTTTAAATGATGGTGTACTTATGCCACTTGATGATTTAAATGAAAAATATCTTTCTTATTACAACATTAAAAGTAAGTATTTAATTAATTATAAAGATGATAGATATTTAATTAGTTCTAAAAATAAAGATATTACATTTAGTAATTTTATTGGAAGAATTAGTGATACAAAATATATAGTAGCGGGTAAAGATTTAAAACTTAAATTAACAAGTTCTGAAAATATGTATGAAAACTATTATTTTGAATTTGAATTTATTGATGGTGGCCTTGTTAGAATAACAAATGAAACATTAAATATTGAAACAATTGCATCAGAATGTTATATACTAACACCTGATAACGTAAAAGTTGATTTAGATAAAAAGATAATTAGTGTAGGCGATGAAACTAAATTAAACTTATCGGAAATAGTAATTAATAGTGATCAAAATATTGATATTCTATATGA
>DJOC01000026.1:1596-15236 GCA_002439555.1 Caryophanales bacterium UBA6448
AATATTACAATTGAAGATAGATATCAAGTAGAAACAGTTGTTGATTATAAAAAGGCTCCTTATGTAAGACTATTATCAAGCAATGTAAACTCTCATAAAATAGATATTAACTTTGATGTAATTGATGATAATAATTTAATAACATCTTCAGTTTATGCAAAACTTTTAAATGTTAAAACTGGTGATGTAATTGATTTAAAAGAATATAAAACTTATGGAAAAATAAATGAATATGTTTATGATGGACTTAAAAGTAACAGTAAATATATTTTAACGATTTATGCTTCATATAAAGGAAATACTGGTGTAGTAAGTGATTATGTATTATTCCAAAGAACATTTAATACTTCAGAAATTGGAGCACTTCTTGAACTTGATTATAAGGATAGTAGTTCATTATCTTACAATATTAATGTAAGTAAATCCTCAACATTTACCTCCGGAACACTTAATTTATATGATGAAAAAGGAAATGTAGTAGATAGCGTTAGATTTACAAATAATGGTCAAAAAATAAATCATACATTTAATAATTTAGACCCTAATAAAAAATATACTGCTAAAATCGAAGATATCACTTATGGAAGTTTGTCTTATCCAGATGGTGAAGCTGCAAGTGTAACCTCAAGTACATTAAAAGTTAATCCATTTAAGGATACTCAAATAATGCCTAGTGTTACAGCTACAGTTAATAAAAAAGATTATACAGTAAGTATAAAATTAGAAAATGTAGTAGATCCTAATAATTCAATTAAAAAAGTAATTTATAATATTTATGATGAACAAGATAATTTAGTAAAAACTATTACTAAAGATAAACCCCTTGAGGAAGTATTAAAATTTGAAAGTCCTTTAGAGAAAAATAAAAATTATTATGTAAATGCTGTAATAAGTATTAATGATAATGAAAAAAATATTGATTATCGTACAGAAAATAGTCCATTATTTAATATGAATAATTTACAAGTACCAACAATAAGTGCAAAAAATATTTATGTAAGTGCTTCAACCGTAACTGGACAGTTTACTATCTATGACCCTGATAATACAATTGATAAAACTAAAAATGTTTATGTAGAATATAAAAACATGAGTAGTGGAGATACTGCAACAATTGCCCTTACTTATGCTGATTGTACTGATTCAGAAAGCGAAACAACTAAATGTGCAAGTATTAATTTATCAATGTTAAAAAGTTCTACAAAATATACTTTAGATTTATATGCATATTATGATTTAAAGGATGAAGAAAAACCTGCAGGAGTTAATTTTGTAGATAGAACATTAATATTTACAACTGAAGCAAATGTAGTTAAAACTAATATGGAAAGCATTACATTAACTGATGAAGAAGCATTTAAAGATATTTTCAATGTTAATGTTAATCTTGAAGTAACTAAGTTAATTGATGAAAGTATTTCAGCAGATGTTATTAAAGAAAACTTTAAAAGTTTTGAAATAGAACTTTGTGAAGGAACTTTATATAATAACTCACATATTTCAACAATAAATGTTACAGAAAATATAATTGAGGATTACTTTGATGGAACAAAGAAACTCACTTTAGCGGATTTTGGTTATACACTTGATATGCTTCGTGAAAGACATAAAGATGGAATAATATCTAAAAACTATGTAATATTTATTAAAAATGGTATAAGTGGTAATGATTCAGTAGTATTTGATCCAGGATATCTTGAATTTAGAATTAATGATTCACTTTTAATGCTTGCCTCAGGAGAAGCAACAATTGAAGTTACTCAAATACCTAATGCTGGTAAAGACGAAAACTTAAAGGATGATACAACTATTGGTCTTAAAATAACTCCAATCTTAAAGGATACTACATCTGCAAGCGAAGAGGAAACTGCAAATAATAATTCAATTAAAAAATATATTAAAAAGATTAATTATAAAATATATGATATAACTAATGGTAAGAATGAGGAAGATGTTTTAAAAATAACTGATGAACTTGAACTTACTGCCTCAGATAGTTTACCAGAAAAAACCTTATACTTTAGTGATTATGACTTCTTAAAACGTGGACACATCTATGTAGTAGAGTATACTTTGTCATTAAAGTTTACTCCAGAAAGTGATGAAATACTATTTCCTTTTGATAAAGATGATTTAAGTAAAAATGAACCTGTTACTTCTGAAAATATTTATGTTTTAAAACAGGTACCTACAGTTTATATGTTTGTATGGGAATCAAGTGAAAACTTTATTACATATAAATATGAAATAATTGATAAAGATAAAGCAATAAATAATGATGATAATAATTTATATTATTCTGTAAATGAGGATGAAACTGTTAATGCTGGTGAAAGTATTACTTGTCCAAAACCATTAAGAGCATATAATACATCAAAATATAAATGTACAAAGATTAGTAATTTAAATGCTGCAGATAATTATAAATTACATGTTAATGTAAAGCTTATTGAAAGTGATACATATGAAAGTAGTTATGCATTAGTAAGTGAAAAAGTATTTAATGGTATTAGTCCACTTGATATGAGTTATAGTATACTTAAAAATGAAAATAAATTAATGTATAATAACTTACTTATTATGAAACTTACCGGTCAAACATCAAAAGTTGCCTCTTATAACTTGATATTATCAAATGGAAGTTCAACATTTAAAATAGAAAATATTAATAATAATAAAACTGAAGGCTTCCTAGATGCTATCGGAGGTAATAAGATAACTTATACTAAAGGTAGTGAAACAAAGACTTGGAATTATTCAGGTTATGATAAAAATAATGAACTACTTCATACTGCCTATATTGGTTCTTGCGATGAAGAAGACTTATGTTTATATTTAGATTATTCTAAATTATATTATTCAAGTACTTTTGGACCTTTATTTGAAAGTTATAAAAATAAGAATATTACTATTACCCTTGAGGGATTATATGATACTGGTAAGGTAGGATTTTTAGGTAACACAAATAAAAATTATGCATTTGTAAAAAGTGAAACTGGTGAATATATTTTACTATTTGATAGAAACTTTACTTTATCACAAAATGCAATTGGTGCTTATTATCCATTTACTTCCGGAGGATACTTCGTTGATGATGATGAACCGGGAGCAGGTAATAATACTTATGTAAATAATGATTATTTTACAGGTAATATTTACTTTAAAAACCTTGCATCAAGATATTTTGCTAATAAAAATGAAATATTCTATGAAAGAAAAGTTGATTACAAAGTAAATGAAAAAGGTGTAACAATTTATCTAAATAGAGATTATGAAGCAATTGATATAAAAGAACTTGGTACATCAGAAATAACTAGTTTAGATAATACGTTTACTTATGAAAACGTTGTACCATCATTAAAAGTTAATTTAGTTTCACCAACTATAAATGGTGCTAAAATTAATATGCAAATATCTGGTATTAAAGAAAGTGATATTGACAGCGAAGATAATGTTAAATACCTTTATTTAGAGGTAGGAAATAGTGCTTTAAAGATTAATAAAGATGAACTTACTTCTCAAAGTGGAGTAGTAAGTGGTAATAGTTATGTAATTAAAACATATTCAAATTACTTATTAAATTTAAAATCTGTAAGAGTTGATAATAAAGTAGTTACTGATTATAAATATGATTATTTAACAAAAACTATTAAGTTTAATGAAGATTATTCAGGTAAAAAGATTGATATTACTTATGAAATTACTTTATATGGTCTTGATATTAATACTGAATATAATATAAAAGCCTATATGATGATATCTGGAAAGAAAGTATATTTAACTGATTCTGCTAGCAGTCTTTATGAAACATTTAACTATACATTTAAAACTTTAAGCGAGGCCGATGTAAAAGTAACTGATACTTCATTTGATATTAATTCAAAGGAGGATTATTCACAAAGACTATTAAACTTTAATTATAATATTTCCGATATTATGGGTATTAAGTCAGTAGATTATGAAATTTGTGCTGATGGTGTATGTGCTACAAATATTCAAAATTGCACTGATGATAACTACAATGTTTTAGGAGGTACTACATGCGCTAAATCAAATAAATATGATATGTCAGCATCTTTTGATATAACTGGTGATAATTTCATATTTGGTAAAGATTATCAAACTAAATTAACTGCGAAAGTAGAAACACCTTCAGGAGAAAAAGATATAGTAATTTATAACAGTGGTGTAAATGCTCGTACTCTTGTTTCACCTAAACTTGATGTAATAAAGGCAAGTCATTATAATACAACAAGTGGTTATTATTTAAATTTCAAAATTGCCTTTACTGACCCTGATAAAGTTGTTACAAGTGGTAATTATAAAGCATATCTTGCAATACTTCAAAATGGTGAATATAAGGTTGTAAGTGGCTTTGAAGAAGTTAAAAATATTTATAGTTCAAATAATAAGGCTAGATATAATAATCTCGAAGAAAATAAACAATATTATTTCATTATCGAGTATGATACTTATATTAATAATAATGGAACAACTGCTTTAGAGCATCATTTTGATAGATACTTAATGTTTACATTAAATAATTATCATATTAATACAGGACTTGTTCAATATATGGCTGATAACTATGTTGGTGAGGATCAAAACATTTATGGACAAACTACTTTAAGATTTGGTTATGCGGCTAATATAATGAAAGATAATGTACCTTTAGAGCCTGATGAAGATTATGTAGAGCAAGAGGCTTATGTAGTAGGTATTACTTATGCAATTAACTCAATTGAAAGTTCAGTAGGAAATATTTATATTTCTGGAACAAAAATGTTTGATGAGTTAAGCAGTGATGAGGATGATAAAATCATTTATATAACTGGTTCTACAGAAAGTTCCGTAGTCGGAGATAGTTATTATCAAATAATGCTAAAACATAATGGCACAAAAGGTCAAAATGCTAATGCTTATGCTTATACTGATGAACTACTTTTAAGAAGTGCAGGTTATAACATAGTATATAAATTCTATTTAGGAGGAGCTATTACTAAAGATTTAAATACTGAGGAAAAATGCCTTGCAAATGCTGCCTCAAATAAATGGAATGCTGATAAAAATGAATGCTATATTCTTGGTAGTGAAAATAATGCTACAACAAGAACTGAAGATAAGAAAAGAGGGTAAGAATGAGAAAATTAAATTCAAAAAATAAACTTTTAATTTTAGGACTATCAATTTTTACCTTCTTAGTTCTTGCTGCTATATGTGTATTTATAATCTTTAAAATAAAGGATTACAATGTTAAATACGAAGTAAGTTCAATTAGTTATTTATATAATAAAGATAAAGAACTTATAACAGTTAAAAATAATAGTTATATAAAAAAAGATTTTATTGGTAATTATTATTTAGTTCAAGATAAGAAAAAAGTTTCTCTTGGAAATAAAGTTGTAATATACAATAGTTCCACCGGCGAAATGAAACTTCTTGGAACATTTTATGAAGTACTTGATAATGGAGAAACAAAGAAATATACAAATGAAAATATATTTTCTGCTTTATCAACTAAGATATTTAAAATAAGTGATCGAAAATATTTACTTACAGGTAAAGTAATTAAAAGTGAGGATGATTTATTAAATGCAGAAAATTATTTACTTGTCGATTTAGATAAAGTAGGAAACTCTTATGTATATAATAATGTAATAAGTTATAAATCTTTTGGAGTTCTTAATTTAAAACTAGGTAATTTTACTTTTAAAACTAATGAAGAAAAACTTATATATGATGATAAAGAATTTGATCTTGCTAAAATAAGTGGTTCAACAAATGAATATTTTGAAAAGAAATATGAAGAACCAAAACCAGATAATGAGGGTGGCAGTGAAACTGTATACCCAGATAACAATTATACATTTATTAATAATATTCATCAAACTATAACAAATAATAAATATGTAACTCATAAAACTACTGTTTTAGATAGTAAATCAGATAGCACTAGTATAACAGTATCTTATATGGTGTATGATCCCCTTACAGAGTTTACTAGTGTGTATATTGTAGTTAAACTTGGAGAAAGTGAAGTAGGAAGATATACTGTAGATCCTGCCTCAACAACATATGATATAAAGGGTTTACTTCCAGGACAGGAATATACTTTAGAGTTCTATTATGATTTTAAAGATAATGATAATGTAGTTAGTCAAAAATTTGATGAGATAAAAGTTAAAACAAAATCCGTAAATGGACAAATTACACTTGATAAAGTTAGTACAAATAGTGTATCATATATATTGAAAGTAGATGGTAGTATTGATTATGCAAAAGCAAATCTTTATATTGATGATGTTTTAGTGGCCACGGATAATAATTTAAACTTAGAGCTTGCTAAAAATGGTGGTTATACAGGTTTATTTAGTTATTCTGGTGTAGGTAAGATTGCTAAAATAGTAATCGAAGATGCTACATTTAATAATGCAAATATGGGCATAATTGCTACATATAAATATATTTTATAAGAAGGAGTGATAATATGGAAAGCGTACTTTATGCAACAATGTTAGCAGTTGGTATAATCCTAGGTCTTACATTCTTAGGTTTATCAATTGGTTTAGGTATTATGGGAGGTAAAATAGCCGAGTCTATTGGTAGAAATCCAGAGACAAAGAATGATGTTATTCATTCAATAATGACTGTTCTAGTCGTTTTAGCGGTATTTTTATTATTCTTATTTACCTTTATTTACATTCTTTTATATCTAAATCCGTTTGTTAGCTAATGGAAATAGTATTACTTTTAATATTAACTGGATTACTTTCAGTTATAATGTTCTTTTCTCTAAAAAAACTTATTGAGAGCTTAAATAAAGATAGTCAAAAATATTACTTTAAGACTATGCAAGCTCTTGATAAGAAAATAGAGGAAAAAAATAAAGAAACAAATGTAGAAATTACAAATAAAGAATTTTATGAAGAGGATAAAAAGAAGGTAGAAAGAAAAGATGGTATCGATAAATCACTTCTTGATATTTATAATAATGCTGATTATGAAAATGAAAATGCCTTAAAAATTGCTAATAAAGTTGATGCAATCTTTAAGATTGATGAAGATAAAATAATATCTTCCTTTGTTAAAAATAATACAGTAAATGAAAATTATAAATATTATCAAAGTATTTACGATAGGTTTAGTCCAAATCTAATATATAAACTTAAAATGCTTGATAAAGAAAATCAAATAAATGAAATATCTAAAATGCTTAATGAGGATGAATATAAAGTATTTTATGATTATTTAAAACATCATAAGTTCAAATTAAATAGATTTTTATTAGATTTTGAATTAAATATAGAAAAAACAAATCCAGTTATTGAAGTTATAACTGGTGATAAAAGTAAGAATTATAATCATATTAATCCGTATGTAAAAACTTCTTATAGTGATGATATATATAAAGGAATTATAATTAAATATCAGGATAGAATTTATGATTATAGCATAAATGAAAGGGATGTGTGACTTGTGAGTGTTATGTGGGATGAAATAGCAAAAGATGTTATGAAAGATATTGATGAAGAAAATAATGTCTTTTCTATTGGTAAAGTAATTAATATTACTGGAAGTATGATTGAGGTAGCGGGCCTTAAGGATGTTGCATTTTTTGAAAGTGTAAGTATTTTAAATAAAGCAAAAGGTTATGTATCAGCAATCTATGAAAATACAGTAAATATTTCTTTAGTAGAGCAAAATGATACTATTTTAATCGGGGACAAAGTTTATACACTAAATAAAAACTTTAAAGTATCTTTTTCAATGGATAGTTTAGGTAAAGTAGTGGATGTCTTTGGAAATGATTTAATAAGTGGTAAAAAGTTTGATAATCTACTAGAGTTTGATGTTGAAACAGGTAATATTCCTTTAGTTGAAAGAAGCGATGTTAAAAGAGAATTTTTAACAGGTATCGCAGGTATTGATTTATTCTATCCAATTGGTAAAGGTCAAAGACAACTTATAATTGGTGATAAGAAAACTGGTAAAACCCAAATATGTCTTGATATGATTGCTAATCAAAAAAGTTCAAGAATGCTTTGTATTTATGTAGCAATTGGTAAGACAAAAAAAGAAGTTAAACAAATTTATTATGAACTTACAAAGATGGGCGCTATGAGTTATACTATTATAATGGCATCATTCTTTGATGATTTACCTGCGAAAAGTTATGTTACGCCTTATGCCGCAACAAGTATAGCAAAATATTTTATGAGACAAGGTTTAGATGTTTTAGTAATATTTGATGATTTAAAGAAACACGCAGATATTTATAGACATATGAGTTTAGCCGCTAAAAAGGTACCAGGAAGAGATGCGTACCCATCAGATATTTTCTATACACACGCAAGACTACTTGAAAATGGCTGTCAACATATAGGTGGAGGTTCAATTACAATGATTCCCGTAGTTGAAACTCGAAGTGGAGATATTACAGATTATATCTCAACAAATATTATTTCAATTTGTGATGGACAACTTGTTTTATCACTTAAGAAATTTAATAAAGGTGAACGCCCCGCAATTGATTATGGACTTTCTGTATCAAGACTTGGTGGAGCAGTTCAATCTAGAGAAATGAAAAAAGTTGGTATTAAAATTAAACAAGATTTACTTTCATATTTGGAAATTAGAGATATTTATGAACTAGTTAATCTTGATGATTTAGGAGAAAATATGAAAAATCGTATGATCGAAGGTCAAAAGATTTTATCTAAACTAAATCAATATAAATATACTCCTCTTACAAAAGAGGAAATGACAACTCTATTTGATGATATTAAGGAGGTAAAATAATGATAGTTGGTAAAGTACTTAGTATATTAGATGTTTCAATTAAAGTTATTTTATCTACTGATGATCTTGAAATAGGAGATATACTTACTACTAAAGATGGTAAATTTAATTTTGAGGTAGTATCATTAAATTCAGTCGAGGCAACTTGTATTACTCTTGAATCTAACTGGGGACTAAAAAAAGGTGAAAAACTTTATAAAAAGGCTAAAGGTATTGAAATAGAATACTCTGATAGAGCAATAGGCCGTGTATTTGATTCTTATGGTAATGTTGTTGATGGTAAACCATTTACAAGTGAGAAAAAGAAAATTACAAGAAATAATACAATAAGCCTTCAGGACCTTGATATTGAGGCTAAACCACTTTGGACAGGTATTAAAATTATTGATTTCTTTGCGCCAATCCAAAGAGGATTTAAAATAGGTTTAATTGGTGGTGCCGGAGTAGGTAAAACCGTTCTAATTCGTGAACTTATTCACAATATTTATAACTCAACAAGTGCCAATGCAATCTTTATCGGTGCCGGGGAGCGTTCTAGGGAAGGTAAAGAACTTATCGAAGAAATGGACAAGAATGGTCTTCTTGATAAAATCGCTTTAGTATTTGGCCAAATGGGTTCAAACCCAGTTTCAAGAAGTAAATCAATTGAGTCTGGTCTTACTATTGCAGAGTATCTTCGTGATGAAAAGAAAAAAGACTCCCTTATATTTATTGATAATGTATACCGTTTTATACAAGCTCGAAGTGAAATATCAATGGAACTTAAAGAAATCCTTGTAGAAAATGGTTATATGGCTAATATGAATGAACTTATTAGTAAGATTGAGGAACGTGCAAACTCTACAAAAGATGGTGCAATTACTTCATTTCAAACAATATACGTTCCAGCCGATGATTTAAATGATGAAGCCGTTCAAAATATTTCATCATATATGGATGGACAAATTACACTTGATCGTAAGATGAGTGAAAAAGGCTTGTATCCTGCGATTAATGTATTTAAATCTACATCAAAACTTGTAGACGTTGATATTTTAGGGGAAAGACATTATAATCTTTTAAAGAAAGCTTTAGCATATTATACAAGATATGATGAACTCGAAGAGGTTATAGCAATACTTGGTGTTGATGAAATGAGTGAGGAAGATAAAAATATTTTCTATCGAACAAGAAAACTTCGTAATTATTTCTCACAACCACTATTTGCATCAGAATCATTTACTAATATGCCAGGCGTAAAAGTAGATATCGAAGATATTTTAAATGACGTAGAAAATATTTTAAATGGTAAATATGATTTCATTGATGAACTTTCATTCCTATATATAGGTGCATATGGAAAATAAGGGAATACTTGTAAATGTATTTGAACTTGAAACAGGTCTTACAACTTACAAGGATTGTGAATATATAAGAATAACTGATGAGAAATATAATTTACTTGTAATGCTTGATTATACACCAATAATCGGCGAAATTAATGGTAAAATTGATATTATGTATAATGGACAAGAGATACATTATGATGGTATTAAAGCAAGTTTTATGAATAGTAATAATGTCTTTAATTTAATGATTCAAGGGAGGAAATAATGGTAGAATTTATTCAAAAATATTTATTTTTTGTAATTGTTTTTTCCCTTTTCCTTGTTCTTATTTTTGCTCTTTATTTCATTTTAAAAAGACGTGGTAAAAATAATTATAATTTGTATGGAATGTTTTTAAATCTAAAAAATAATGAAATATTTGCTTTAAGTTTAATTATTATTAATTACTTATTTCTTACATATTTTCTTATTTTTAAATTAGATTTTAGCACATCATTTGCCATAGTTAGTGAAACTTTAATACTATTAAGCTTTATTTTAGTATTAAAATGGAAAGCACTTTTTATAAATTTACTTATAAATGGTGTCAATGTTTCAACAATTTACCTTGCCAATTTAATTAATGAAATAAAACTTGCGAATACCGATAATTACATTTATTTCTTTTTACAGGTAGCAATAAATTTATTTGGATTATTCTTTTATATGTTTACGCATTTAAAATTTATAAGAGATATTAGGAAGGTAAAAAATGAAAAAGAAAATAATTAATTTTTTTAAGAAAAATTATATTGTCGTATCTATAGTTTTAGGACTAATACTAGTTATCATAAGTACAATTATTATTGTTAGAATTATTAATAACTCTAATAAAGTTGAACTTAAGAGTGTTTATGAAAAAGTATATCAATATGATGCGTTAAAGAAAAATACTTATGATGCCCATATTACTTATGAGGATGATAGTATTATAGATATTAAAAATGCTGGAAATGAAATTGATGAAGATGCAATTATCTATTCTGAAGCACTTTCTAAAATAATTTTACCTAAAAAAATGATAATCTATTTTTATAATAAAAATAATGAAAGTTATAGTTTACCAAAATATACAGTTATCGAAGATAATAAATCATTATTTACAATAAAGTATAATAAAAAAGAAGCATTAAAAAATAATTTCTTTTTATATGATAACGAAGATACTTATGTTGTATTTGAACCTTGCATTTTAAAATATAATGGAAATGAAATAAATCTTTCAAGATTTAGCTATGTTTATGTAAATAGTAATTATATTATGTATTATGATTATGCAAATAACAAATTTTATTATGAAGATACTAAAATAACAGGTGCATCACTATATTTAAATGATTATATAATTGATTTAATTAATGATGCTTCGGTTAAAGACAAAAATGTAAATTTACTTAATAGAAATATAGATACTCTTTCTATATTAAAGGAGGATTAAAATGGATTTAGTAGGAAAGACACTTTGTGATGAAACTGGCGAAGAATATGTTGTATTAAAACTTATTAATTACAAAGCTATTAAATGTGCTTATGCAGCCAGTGTGAGTAGTGATGAAAAAAAGATATTTCAAGTTTCTGGAAATGGACTTATATCAATTGATAGTAAGAAAATGATTAATGATATTACACAAATGTTAATTGATAGTAAAGATATTAAAGATGAAGCCAGAAAGATTAAAGATGGAGAATCTATAGCGGATTATCTAAAATATTTAGATGAGTTTTATAAAACTAGAATTAATACAATAATGTAGGTGAAATATGAAAAATATAAAACCTATAGTACAAGTTATGAATTTATTTTCTCTTGTTAGAATAAATTCTGCGAAAAGTAAAGTCGAAGAATTTGGTATGACTAGTACTGTACTTACTAAAATAATTTCTTCGATTATGTATAATGATAATATAGTTCTTGATAAAAATTCAATAGAACCTGATGCATCGAAGCCGATACTTAATATTTATATTGCTTCAGACTATGGATTTTGTTCATCATATAATCAAGTTGTTTCTCAAAAAATAAAGGAAACTAAAGATGATTATAAAATTATAATTGGTCGAAAAATTGCTTATGAAGATGATAAAACAGTTATGAAGATTGCCAAAGATGATTTCTATAAAGAACTTGATAGATTAAAAGAATATCTTACAAAAGCGGTAAATGAAAAAAGTTATAGTAAAATAGTTATTTATTATAATCATTATTATAACTTCTCTAAAAGTGAATTTACTAGTATGCAGGTGTTCCCGGTAGTTTATGATGAAAGTGCAAAAGAAAATGTTGATTTTTTAGTCGAAACTGATATTAAAAGTTTTATAAATAATTTAATTGTTTATTATGTTTGTTATGAACTTGAAATATGTGAAATATTTTCTTGGGCAAGTGAAAACGTTATTAGAAATGCGATGACTTCTTCAGCACTTAAGAAACTTGATGAACTTGAAATGGAAGAAAAACTTCGTGAACTTAGAAAGATACGTGAAAAAGGTCTAAAGAAAAATATTGAAAACTCTAAAAAGGTAATATTTACAAATAGTGAAGATGACGATGATGTTTGACAAAATGTGTAAGTTAAGATAAAATGATAGTGAGGTTAATATATGAATAAAAAAGGACAAGCTTTAGTAGAATATATTTTAATTATTGCTCTTGTAAGTGTACTTGCAATTGCTTTAGTTAACTATTTTGGTGGTTATTTAAAAGATTCAATCACTAAAACAAGCTGCTCTATGATTGGCCAGGAATATGTTGCCGGTGAAAAACCAGGTGATGGTAAATGTAAATAAATTAGGTATATCTAATTTATTTTTTATGGGAGGGAATATGGAAAAAGATCTAAAACTAATTGTTATGAAAGGAGCCCAAAGTCTAGGCGAAAAGGTAGATATTTACTTAAAAAAAGCCTTTAATACAGATAAAACTTTTATAGTGGACACCTCAAATCCGAGATTTAATAATGGGGAAGCAAAAGCCCTTATTAATGAGTCTATTAGAAATGATGATGTTTACATTCTATGTGATATAGGAAATCATAGTATAGATTATGAAATGTATCATAAAACTTCCTATATGAGTCCAGATGAACATTTTCAAGATTTAAAAAGATTTATCTGTGCTTGTATGGGTCACGCAAATAGAATTAACGTAATAATGCCACTTTTATATGAGTCAAGGCAACATCGTAGAAAAGGAAGAGAGTCATTAGATTGTGCTATGGCTCTTCAGGAACTTGAAAGGTTAGGGGTAAAGGAAATAATTACTTTTGATGCCCACGATCCAAATATTCAAAATGCTATACCTTGTTCATCTTTTGATAGTTTTTATGTAACTACAAATATAATTGAATCAATGATGAAAGAGGATCAAAATATGCTTAATAATCCAGATAATTATTTAGTAATATCACCAGATGTAGGTGCTATGGATAGAGCAAGATTTTATGCTGATATGCTTGGTACTGATGTAGGTATTTG
>DJOC01000026.1:15314-15457 GCA_002439555.1 Caryophanales bacterium UBA6448
GCTCACGAATATTTAGGTAAAGATGTAAAAGATAAAAATCTACTTATAGTCGATGATATGATAGCCTCAGGAGGTTCTATACTAGACTGCGCTAAAATGATGAAAGAACGTGGTGCTGAAAACATTTCTCTTGCTGCAACATT
>DJOC01000026.1:15540-16006 GCA_002439555.1 Caryophanales bacterium UBA6448
ATTTCTAAAGTATATTCAACAAATCTTACTTATTTAGACGAAGATATTAAAAAAGAACCTTGGTTCGAAGAGGTTGATTGTTCAGAAAATATCTCTGAAATTATTTATAAATTATATTTAGGTCAAAGTATATCACCACTTTTAAATGGTAAAGCTAAGGCCACTGAACTTGTAAGAAGTCTAAGAAAGAAAAATTAGACTTCTTTTATTTTACATTGCTTTACAATTGAATATGTAAATACTTTACAAATAATAATTTACCTAATATAAGCCAAAAATTAGGTATTTTTTAAATTTTTAAAAAAAACTTTTCAAAAAAAGGAGGAAATCAGAAATTTTCCGGTAATAAATATATATGAAGGGAGGAATTTCTAATGATGTAAAAAATGTAAAAAAATAAGAATTAAAATGGGGTAAAAATTGTGGTAGAAAGGAGGAAAATGTCTAAAACATTTTTAACAGACAA
>DJOC01000070.1:0-4056 GCA_002439555.1 Caryophanales bacterium UBA6448
TTGTAAAACCATCAATATCTTTGAGTGGATTAATTATTCCACTTACTTTTGCATAATCAATTTGTTTAGGCACTGGACTTTGTAAAATTATTCCCGTTATATCAGGTGCATCATTTAATTTTTCAATTAGTTCAATAACTTCTTTTTCCTTAGTTTTTTCATCCATATCATAAAGCAAAGTTTTAATTCCTACTCTTTCACAATATTTGATTTTATTGTTAATATAAATTTTACTTGGTGCATCATTTCCTACATAAATAATAGCAAGGGTTATTTTTATATTCTCTTCCTTAATTTTATTTTCATAATAATCAAGTAATTCATTTCTAACTTTTTTTCCATCCAAAATCATCCGTATTACCTCCATTAATTATTATAAAATATTTTTCTATCGTTTGGTAGTTTTTAGACACTAACTTTACACAAAAAAATCACTAAATGCTTAGTGAAATTTTATCTAAAAATTAAATATGCCATAAATCCTATAAATATTAAAAGCAAAATAGTACCATTAACTTTATCTTTTTTGTTATCAATATCAGGAATGCCCACCATCATAGCACTTAAAAATCCTCCGATTAAACCTCCTATATGGCAAACAACATCAATACCAGGAACAGCAAAACCAATAATTAAATTAAGTACAATAACTGGAATAATTCTAGTTCTTAAAGCCTCCGACAAGTATAATCTAAAATGAAGTCCAAAATATAAAATTGCCCCAAGAAGGCCAAAAATTGCTCCACTTGCACCAATACTTATACCATCATTAAATAAAGCGCTTAAAAGTCCTCCGGTAATCATACTGACAAAATAAACAATTAAAAATCTTTTCTTTTCTAAATTATTTTCAACTTGACTTCCAATTACATATAAACAGTACATATTTGATATTAAATGAACTATACTTCCATGTAAAAATCCATAAGTTATTAATCTATAAATTTGGCCATGTTTAAGAAGCTCAATATTATTTGCTCCGAGTAATAATAAATTCATATTATTTAAGCCCATCAATACAGTAACTAAATACATTACTACACACATAGCCATTATAATATAGGTCATTAATATCTTTTTACGAGAAAATATTTTTTCATATTTTTTATTATCTGTTTCCGTTTTTTTATTAATATCATTTGTAACATTTAATAATAAATCTAAACTATTTTTACTTTGATACAAATCATTTTTCATATTTGGAAATATTTCATTTATTTCTTTATTTTTCTTTATTTCATCAATATCCTTTATAAAAACATTATCTATATGTTTTTCATTTTCCACTTTGACTCTATCAGCAACATTTAAATTAATATTTAAGGTGTTTACTTTAAATGATAAAGTTTTCTTTTTTATTTGCATCATTATATTTTTAATCTTAGCCTCATCAAATTTATATTGTTCTTCATTATGAATATAGTTACTATTTATTCTTATTATTCTATAAGGTCCATCAATATTTTCAAGCCAAATTTCGTCTTTTACGCCTTGAACATATATTGGTGCATAACCTTCTTTAGTAACAAAATAATGTACTAAACTCATAAGTATTTCATCTTGTTTTCTAACATTTACTCTTTCCATTACTACTCCTTTACTTCAAATTATCTATAAAATCTTTAAATTCTTTAGGAAGTTCACACTCAAAATGTAATCTTTCACCACTTATTGGATGAACAAAATCTATTTCTTTGGAATGTAAAAATTGTCCAAATTCAGTGGCCTTCCTATTATTATACACTGGATCATTATAAACAGGATATCCCATATATGCCATATGTACTCTAATTTGATGAGTTCTTCCTGTTTCTAAATTTAATGATAATAGTGTATAATCATTATATCTTTTTAAAACTTTAAAATGAGTTATTGCTTTTTTACCATCTGAACTTGCACATACTCTATCAAATTTTGTTTCATCCTTTTTAAGTGGAACATCAACAGTTCCTTTATTGTAAGGAACTACTCCACAAACAAGTGCATAATAAGTTCTTTTTACTTCGTGATTTTTAAACATTTCTGATAAAAGTTCATGACACTTATTATTTTTAGCAATTACCATAAGTCCTGAAGTATCTTTGTCAAGTCGATGAACAATACCAGGTCTTACATCATCGACACTACTTAAATTATTTGTATAATTTAAAAGGCCATTTACTAAAGTATTATCATAATTACCCGCTCCTGGATGTACTACAAGTCCACTTGGCTTATTAATAATCATTAAATCTTTATCTTCATAAACAATATTAAGATCCATTTTTACAGGTTTAATATCACTTTCTCTTTTTAAAGTATCATTAATTTCTATTTCTTCATTCAAACATACTTTATAACTCGCTTTAACTTCTTTGCCATTTACTAAAACACATTTTTCATTAATTAATTTTTCAATATAACTTCTTGAATATTCAGTATTTTCACTTAAATACTTATCAATTCTTATATTATCTTCATTTACTACTATTTTCATTATCTTCCCCTAAATAAATACTATATAAAAGTATTAATATTCCTACACATATAAAACTATCTGCTAAATTAAATATTGGATAATTATAATTAAAAATATAAAAGTCTATAAAGTCAATTACATATCCATAAATAATTCTATCAATTAAATTACCAAAAAGTCCTCCGAATATTAAAGAAAATGCGATCATATTTCTTTTGTTTTCTTTAAACTTTTTCATATAAAAATATAAAAATACTAAAATTAATATACTACAAATTATTATTAACCATCTTTTACCTGTTAACATACTAAAACTAATGCCATCATTATATACCTTTGTAATATATAAAAACTTATCAAATATACTTATGCTTTTACCTAATGTTAAAACATTATCAAGAACTATTTTACTAACTTGATCAATTAATAAAAACATAATACTAAAAATTATAATTTTCTTTCTCATACTAATTATTATAAACAATTTTTCAAACTTTAACAAGTATTACATCTTTACCAATTTTAACAATATCTTCATAGGTAAAAGATATTTCATTATTAACAAGTGGTTTTCTAAATATTTTTTTACTTTCGGCTACAAAAGATATAATTTTTCCATCACTAGATATTTGGGCATCAACTATATGTCCATAATTTAATCCAGTTTCGATAGATATAATTTCTCTTTCTTGTAAATCTGATAAAAAAATATTACTCATAATAATTAATATGTAATTAATCAAAAGATATTACATACCAGCAAACCTATTATTTAAAAGAAGAACACTTAAAATAATAAATAAGTAAAATAAAATCAGTACTCCATAATTTTCAATTAATCTTTTTAACATATCACTACCTCGTTTCAATATTAGTTTATTACAAATGTTTGTTTGTGTCAATATATTTTTTAAACATTTGTTTGACATTTTACACTTAATATTGTAAAATTAAATTATAGAAGGAGGAAGCATATGGAAAAACTTACAAACAAACAAATTATTATATTAGATTTTATTAAAAAGTACACAGCAAAAAACGGGTATAGTCCCACAATAAGGGAAATTTGTGAAGGAGTACATTTATCGAGTCCAGCAACAGTATTTGTTCACATTAAAAATCTTGAAACAAAAGGTTATATTACGTCAACAAACAATAAATTTAGAACTATTTCATTACTTGTTGACAATGAGTATGAAGAAAAAAATGAGGATGTTGTTAAAGTACCGCTTCTTGGCAAGGTAACTGCAGGCTCTCCTATTACCGCAATTGAAACTCCTAATGAATTTTTTGATTTACCATCAAGCCTAGTTCCAAAAAATGAAGAAGTGTTTACCCTACACGTTTCTGGAGAAAGTATGATTAATGCAGGTATCTTTGATGATGATTATGTTATCATAAAAAGATGTAATAATGCTCATAATGGCGAAATTGTTGTAGCAATGACTTTAGAAAATGAAGTTACCCTAAAAAGATTTTATAAGGAAAATGGTCATATTAGACTTCAACCAGAAAATGACACAATGGCACCAATAATACTTCCAGACTGTAAAATACTTGGAACAGCAATTGGTCTATATAGAAAATTATAATATAAA
>DJOC01000070.1:4103-6338 GCA_002439555.1 Caryophanales bacterium UBA6448
AAAGAAGAAAGAAGAAAAAAAATAAAATTGTAAGAACAAAAACTTACAATTTTTTTAATTTTATGAACAAAAAAGAGTGAATTTCATCACTCTAAATATTTATTTTGCTATTGAAGTACAATTATTTTTTTCAGCATAAATTTTACCAACAAATGGTTTACCTGCTAAAGCATTTTGATCAGCATTAAAATTATAAAATCTCATAGTAAATGATAATGTTTGTGTTGTTGCAGTAGTTGAGGCATTAGTAATTGTAGCATCAGTAATTAATGTAGCCTTATTACTTGCCCAAGTTTTACCATTACCGGTATCAAAGTTTGTTTCTGCAGAATAAATATTTGTTCCCCCTACAGAGGCTGCAACCTGCATAGTAATTTCTTTTGTAGCTCCGGTAGTTTTTGGAGTCGCACCAGTACCATAAACATAGGTGCCAGAATATTCAAAATAAACATTGTAAGTACAAGTTACTGAAACACCTGCTGAACCACTTGTTAAACTAATATTCATATTTGCAGTACTTTCTGCCGCAAGAACTGGAGAAGATTCCCCCTCGACTACAGTTTGACTCATATTTGAGGCAGGTACTTGTAAATTAAGTGTTGCTGAAGTAGATATAAATGTTGATGTTCCTGGTGAAGCAGCATTAATATTTACTGCTACATTGTTATTAAGATTTACTGTAAATGAACCAAAGTATGCAAATGATGCTCCGATTACAATTAATAGTAAAAATAATGTTGATAATAATGCAATTACTTTTGTTTGAGTTGTTTTTATCATATTTTTTTCCTTTCTATTTTCTCTACTCTTTAATATTACTTCTTTCCATACTTATTGTAAATAAATTTTGCCATAAGTATACATTTATTTTACGTTTTTAAAAGACCAATCTCTAACTTCTTTTAAATCAATACCATATTTTTTAATATAAGTATTATGTTTTTTGAGCATATCTTCGCAGTATTTTATAGCTTCTTCTTTACCTTTGATTTTAACATATTTTAAAGCACTTATAACTAAATTAAATCTATCTATCTTATTTTGAACTCTCATATCAAATGGAGTCGTAATTGTTCCCTCTTCCATATAACCAAATACGTGCATATTTTGGTTGTCTCTATTATATGTAAGTTCGTGAATAAGATTTGGATAACCGTGAAATGCAAATATAATTGGTTTATCTTTAGTAAATAGTTTATTATATTCACTATTTGTAAGACCATGAGGATGTTTATCATTTGATACTAGTCGCATTAAATCAACTACATTTACTACCCTAACTTTTAGTTTAGGAAGTTTTTCTCTAAGTATAGTCGAAGCTGCAATAACTTCAATATTTGGTGTATCTCCACACGAAGCCAAAACTACATCAGGGTTTCCATCATCATTTGAACACCATTTAAATATATCAATACCTTTTGTGCAATGATTAATTGCCTCTTTCATTGAAAGCCATTGGAATGATGGATGTTTGGATGCCACTACTACATTTATATAATTTTCTGTGTTTAAACAGTGGTCTATTGTAGAAATTAAAGTATTTGCATCAATAGGAAGATAAATTCTTACTATCTCACTTTTCTTTGTAACCATATGATTTAAAAATCCTGGGTCCTGGTGAGTATAACCATTATGATCTTGCTGCCAAATATGACTTGTTAAAATATAATTTAATGATGGTATATCTTTACGCCAAGAAATTTGATTACACATTTTAAGCCATTTTGCGTGTTGTGATGCCATCGAATCAATAATTCTTACAAAGGCTTCATAACAGTCAAATATACCGTGTCTACCTGTTAAAATATAGCCTTCGAGTAAACCTTCACAAACGTGCTCTGATAAAAATGAATCAATTACTCTACCTTCATTATTTAAGTATTCATCATATGAATAAATATTTCCTTCGAATTGTCTATTCGTTTCTTCGAATACATGGTTTAATCTATTAGATAAAGTTTCATCCGGAGCAAATAATCTAAAATTATTTTGGTTATTTTTAATAACATCTCTTAAATATTTACTAAGTTCCATCATATCTTGCGATTTTACATCCCCGTGGTTACATTTAACTTCGTAATCTATAAAATTTGGTAATACTAACTTTTTAGGTTTTAAACCACCATTTGCATAAGGACTTGCTCCCATTTTTTTACTATCGACAGGTAAAATCCATTTAACATCTTTTTTTAATTTACCTTTGGCATCAAATAAATTTTCTGGATGATAACTTTT
>DJOC01000070.1:6532-10678 GCA_002439555.1 Caryophanales bacterium UBA6448
CCTTTTGCATATTCACTTTTAATTTTTTGAAATCTTTTTATACTATATTCTAAAGCCTTTTGCATTGAATCAAATGGATTAAACAAATTTACATCTACAATTATTGGTTCATAACCATAACCATATATTAAATTTTTAAGTTCTTCCTCACTTATTCTTGCAAAAATTGATGGATTAGCTATTTTATAACCATTTAAATTTAGTATTGGCAAAACAAAACCATCTTTTTCTGGATTTATAAATTTATTTAAATGAAGGCTTGTAGCAAGTGGACCCGTTTCCATTTCTCCATCACCAATAACACAAGATGCAATTAGGTTAGGATTATCTAAAATAGCACCATAAGCGTGAGCGACACTATAACCTAGTTCTCCACCTTCATTTATTGAGCCAGGAGTTTCTGGAGCAGCGTGTGAGGGAATTCCTCCAGGAAAAGAAAACTGTTTAAATAGTTTTTTTAAGCCTTCTTCATCTTCGGTTATATTTGGATAAACCTTACTATAAGTACCCTCGATATAAGTGTTTGCTACCATCGCGTTTCCACCGTGACCCGGTCCTGAAATATAAATCATATCCAAATTATGTTTTTTAATTATATAATTTAAATTCGTATAAATAAAATTTTGAGAAGGTACAGTTCCCCAGTGACCGACTAATTTTCTTTTAATATCAGACATTTCTAATTTTCTTTTTAAAAGTGGATTATCAAGAAGATATAACTGACAAGCTGATATATAGTTAGCGGCATCAAAATATTTTTGTAAACTTTCTATTTCATATTTTTTTAACATATTTATCAATCCCTTTACTATAATTAATTATACAAAAATTTTATAAAAAAAACTAGAGTAACTTTCTAGTTTTAGTATTTTTGGTCCTTTCTAACTTCATTTTTGTTTCTAAATAATAATTTGTTTCAAATCTATCATAAAAAATATTTTTAAGTTCGTAATCATCAGCAAATAAAATATCTAATAAATAATTTTTCTTATCCTCAATTGGAATATCTTCACTAAGAATTAAAAGTTTCTTTAACACCCCTTTATCATTAATATTTTCCGATAAATATTTACTTTCCTGAAGTAATCTAGTAAATAATATTATATTTAAATTGACATCTTCATAATCAATTGTTCCATTTGGGATTCTTATTTCAAGAGTATTTTTATTTATACTAAAAGCATTTTTAATATTTAAACTTGTAAATCTATCTTTTTGAACATTTCCCATTAAATAAACAAAATATTCTAAAGTATTAGCTTTTGTTTCAATATATTTTCCAAAATTATTTAAAACATTATCTTTAATAAAAATTGCATTAAGTTTTGCACCCTCTCTTAGAGTAGTACCCTCTTTATTAAACATATAAGCAAATATTTCTTCACAATGAACATAAATATAATATATAAGTTGAATATGAGAAACACTTTTAATATAGTCAAAGCCTAAATGAATGTGGCCTCCACAACTGGGGTTTACCTCAAAACCATTACTTTTCAAAAAATCACAAATATACTTTAAACTTTTTAAATCTTTCTCATTATAATGTAGTATTGGTGAAGTTATCTCTACACCATTTGTAACAGTACCTTCCTCTTTAATAATCCAAGAACCTAAAATAGAACCCAAAGCTATATAAGATTTATGTAAATGATGTGAACATTCAAGTTCTATCCCAATACTTATATTTTCATCAACATTTTTAGCCATATCTATCGTAACATTTGTTAAATCAACATATTCTTTATTTGACTTAATTGCCCTATTAATACCTTCATTTTTAAGAAGCGAAGTAAGTTCAAGTTTAATATTTTTATCATTCAATGTATTTAATAAATAAATAATCATTTCAAAATATTTATCCGAAGAAATAGACATTACTTTAAAAAGTTCATATTTCAAAGGTTCTAATTTTACATTTGTAATAACCTCTTTCTGAAGGTCATAATTTTTTAAACCAATAAAATATTTAAATAATAAGTCTAGATTTTCTAAACTTGCAATAAGTTCACATTTAAAATAACCTTTTTCAATATATGGTAACTTTTCTTCATCAGTTAAAGTTTTCAAAAAAGTAAGTTTATAATTATTTGTAAGTAATCCAAAATGCTCTTTAATAAAATTTTTATCTTTAAGAGAAACTATTAGTTCAGAGATGTATTGTTCATTTTTTAATTTACCTAAAAATAGTAATTTGTTTTCGTCTTTTGTAAATCTTCTTAAAATAAGCATTAAATCCATTTCTTTTTCTATCTTTATTTGCTTTAATAAATTAACTACAAAATCCTCATCAGATATACCTTTCAAAATAATAATCTTCCCTTTTGGAGTAACTTTATTTAATAAACTTAAATAACTATCATATGACTTAAAATTTAGTTTTAAAGTATCAAAAGCTAAAAAATGATTGGTAAATATTTTAGAATATATTTTTTTATTTAGTAATATGCCTATTTTATCTTCATCATTTTCCAAATGATTGATGATTTTAAGAATATCTTTTATTTTACAAATTTTAAAGAAATTTTCGTTATTTAATAATTTAATTTTATAAATATCCTCGAGTAATATTAATTTTTCAAGGTTTTCATAAATGTATTTAAGAGTAAAAGGATCATTTAATATACTTTCATAATTTTCATTACATAATGTACTTATAAGCATATCAAAAGATAATTCAAATATTTTCTGTTTTTTATATGTTTCTTTTAAAATACCTAATAAATCCATTTTACCCCCATTTGTTATGATTTATTATAAAACTTTACACCACTAATGTCAATTAATTTAACTCACCGTATAGACATTATTATATGTACCATCTCCGGATAATTTAACATCTTTTGAAAGGCTTATTACTGGTCGGACGTCCTCTCTATTAGAAACATAAGAACCTACAAACTTGCCTAAGGAGCTTACGATAAACTCCATAGTACACCCAGCATCATCAAAAAAGGAAAATGGTGTTCCAGACCAATAATCTTGACCTGTAAACAAATAAAAATTATAATTAGTTTTATCATATACGCCGCCAGCCATTGCGATTTCATCAGCCGTTATTAGTCCAATTGGATAATCTAGTAACTTGTTACCAATATTGCTGCTTTTTGCCGTGAACTTATCAATTTCCGTTGGGCATATTAGTATTGGATTTTTATTTGTATTCAATCTTACATATGCTCCGTAATAATACAAGGACTCAGTCATACTCCCATTTATTTCTCCTGGCGTTCCACTTGTACTTGTTGTAGCACTTCTATCATTACAAAATATTTGTTCTGCAATTAAATTGTCATAATTTAGCATTGTAAAAGCATACCAATTATCCATTGTAAGTTTAACTGTACTTGAGGTACTATTTCCATGTTGCTCACCTACTGTATACATAAATCCAACATATGAAGGATTTTCATAAGGATTGTTAAAATCGCCAGTATTTATTCGTATTCCTGTTCCGGTCATAACGGTTTCCGTACTACTTGTTGGAGCGGTTGTTCCAGAATAAATCATTCTTATAGAACCATCACCATTAATTCTAATTATTCGCCAGTACATATCGTCATCTTTCGAAGCTATCTTATAACATTGACTATTTTTATTGCAAGATTCTACAAAAATATAACTTTGATAATTACTATCATATGTATAATAAGTATCTTTTTCATATTTGCCATATTTTACCCAGTTATTATTCACAGCTCCTCTGAAATAATATGATGTTCCTAAATCATCCTCGGCTGCATACATTCCTTCATTTGTGGTCGCTGTATTTGCAAAATTGGGCGTACCTTTTCCTTTTATATAATTTATTGCAGCATCTACAGTTGTTGCACCTCCACCATTATTTATAAGTATTGTTTGATATCCTTTCTTTTCTAAATCTATTACATCTGATACTGTTTTATTATCACTACCATCTTTTACCCACAAATAATATGTTCCCTCAGTGGTTATAGTGGTACTTAAGTTATATGATGTTCCAGATATTGATGTCCAACTTGAGGGTTCTACACTGTTACTTGTACTTATTCCATAACCAAATAACTCTATATTATCAGTTAATGTTGCTGTTATGGTTGTATCATTGACTGCCAAATTAAATATTACTGGTTTCTCTGTATCTACTATTTTATCGAAATATAATGA
>DJOC01000080.1:0-1230 GCA_002439555.1 Caryophanales bacterium UBA6448
ATATATATTTATTACCGGAAAATTTCTCTTTTCCTCCTTTTTTAATTAAATTTCTTAAAAAAAAAGAAAATTTTACATTTTATTTACATATTTTTAATATTTGTTTTACATTTATTTTATACATTATTTAGTGTAAAGTAAGACATAAAAAAACTGGAATCAATCCAGTTATATAAGCATTATATCGCAAGCATAAAAATCATCTTTTTTCTTATAAATTGCGACTTCTTCATTGTTATAATATAAAAGTAATGTATCTTCATTGCTATCTATTTTTATATGAGAACCATTTTTTACTTTATTATATTCTTCATCATTTAAATTGTATATTTTATAATCAAATAAATCTTTTACAGATAACATTTTATAATTACCTTTTTCAATATCCTTTACAGTGTATGATTGAGAAATATCAAAATTACCTTGTTTAGTTCTTACTAAATCAGACATTGTTCCAATAACATTTAATTTTTCACATATTGTTTGGATTAAACTTCTTATGTATGTTCCTTTGGAACAATTACATTTAAATACAATTTTATTTTCTTCATAAGATATTAACTCTAAATTATGAATATCTACTTCATTTGTAGGAAGTTTTACTTCTTCACCATTTCTAGCATATTCATATAGTTTTTTACCATTAACCTTTTTTGCACTATAGATTGGTACTACTTGTTCATATTTTCCAATTAATGAAGAAAATACTTTTTCAATGTCTTCTTTAGAAACACTTACTTCTTTTTGCTCTAATACTTTACCTGTTATATCAAATGTATCAGTTTTAATTCCTAAAGTAATTGTACCAATATATTCTTTATCTAAACTCATTAAACTATTTACAAGTTTTGTATATTTATTTATACATATAACAAGTACACCTTGTGCTATTGGATCTAAAGTTCCAGTATGACCAATTCTCTTGGTATTAAATACTTTTGTTAAACTATTTACTATATCTCTACTTGTTTTACCTTTATCTTTGTTTACTAAAATTACTGCGTTCATAATCCTCTATATAAATAATACCTTTCTTTCTATTTTCTTTTGGTACATAGATAAGTTTTTTTAAACCTGAAACATCTGAAATATAACCTCTTTTAGATAAAATATCATTTAATAATTCATCATTAAAATAAGGATTTATATATACTATTGATGGATAAATTGACTGTGAATAATTTTCTACTTCACTAATCAAATAATTATAAAAACTACTTTTAAATAAAT
>DJOC01000080.1:1293-8093 GCA_002439555.1 Caryophanales bacterium UBA6448
GATATTATCTATTACTATTCCACACTCTCTATGGAAAAGTAAATATGCAATTAAATTATTATCATTTGAAATAGAAATTATTTTTTCATCTTCTTTATCAAGATTTTCTTTTACTAGACACGAAAAAAGATAGTTAGGATCATATTTTTGCATTATTAAACTACTTTTATCTAATAAACTTTTTTTACTAATTAATTCTAATCTATTTTTTCCATTAAAACATTTTGCATACTCATAAGCATTACTTAAAAGTACACTTTTAAAACTTTTATCTATACTACCAATATATAACTTCATACCAAAACCCCATATAACTAATCATTTTGATGTATTTTTTTAATTATATCATCAATTTTATTACCATATTCAATTGACTCATCATAAGTAAATTTTAAAAATGGTATATTTCTTGCATCAATTAAAGAGGCGAGTTTTCCCCTTATAAAAGGACTTGCTTCATTTACTTCTTTTTCGATTTCTTTTTTAGAAAGTGAAGAAAGTGATGTAAAATATACTTTACAATAACTAAAATCTTTTGCAAGTGAACATCCAGTTATTGTAATACTTTTAAGTAATTCATCATGACATTCTCTTTGAATAATCATTGGAATATATTTTTCAATATCACTTTCAATTCTTTTTACATTTAAACTAGGCATTTTTTACCTGCTCCATTACGTAAACTTCAAAAGTATCTCCCTCTTTGAAGTCATCATATTTTTCTAACGTAATACCACATTCAAAGCCTTTTTTTACTTCTTTAGCTTGGTCTTTACCTCTTTGGATTGAGGAAATTTTTGTATCAATAAGAATTTTTCCATCACGAATAACTCTTACGCTTGCATTATTTTTAACTATTCCATCAGTTATATATACACCTGCGATATTACCAACTTTAGAAAATTTAAATATTTGTCTTACAACGGCACTACCAATTATTTTTTCTTCATATTCTGGATCAAGCATACCATTAAGTGCTGCTTCAACATCTTCGACAAGTTTATAAATAATTGTATAACATCTAATTTCAATACCATATTCTTTTGCCATTGCTTTAGCATCCGAAGATGACACAACATTAAAGCCAATTACAATTGCTTTTGATGCACTAGCAAGAACTATATCACTTTCAGATATTGGTCCTATACCACTACGAATAACTTTTACTCTTACATCTTTAACTTTAATATTTTCAAGAGCACTTTTAACAGCTTCCTCAGAACCTCTTACATCAGCTTTTAAGACAACAGCAACTTCTTTTTGACCTGCATTAACACTTTCAAATAATTCATCAAGTGATAAAGTCTTTTTAACATTACTCTTTTCTTTTTCAATATTTTTTCTTTTTTCCGCTACTTCTTTAGCTTCCTCAATGGTTTCAAAAGCCATAAACTTATCACCTGCTTTAGGTGTATCATTAAGTCCTGTAATTTCAACTGGAGTAGATGGGCCAGCCTCAACAATAGATTCACCTCTATCATTTTTCATTGTACGAACCTTACCATAAGTTGTTCCAACAACTACTGGATCTCCAAGTCTAAGGGTTCCATTAAGAATAAGAAATGATGATAGTCCTCCAACATTTTTATCAAGTTTTTCTTCGATAACTGCTCCTAAAGCATATCTATTTGGATTGGCTTTAAGTTCTTTAACTTCGGCAATTGCAAGAATTGTTTCAAGAAGGGTATCAACACCTTCACCAGTCTTCGCAGAAAGATTAATAAATGGATATTCTCCTCCCCAACTTTCTGGAGTAATACCATTTTCACTCATTTCTGTATAAACTCTTTCAATATTTATATTTGGTTTATCAATTTTATTAACCGCTACAATGATTGGTACACCAGCACTTTTTGCATGATCTATTGCTTCTTTTGTTTGAGGCATAACACCATCATCGGCAGCAACAATAATTATAGCTATATCTGTTACACTTGCACCTCTTGCACGCATTTGTGTAAAGGCAGCATGACCTGGAGTATCAATAAATGTAATTTTATGTCCGTCTTTTTCAGTTTGATATGCACCAATTGCTTGCGTAATACCTCCAGCTTCACCTTCGGCTACTCTAGTGGATCTAATGTAATCTAAAAGGGTTGTTTTACCATGATCTACATGCCCCATTATTGTAACAATTGCTGGTCTTTCTTTTAAATCTTTTTCATCGTCAATAACTTCATAATGATCAAAATCAGCAATATCTTGACTTTCTTTTTTCTTTAAAGTTTTACCATAATCTAAAGCTACGATTTCAGCATTTTCAAAATCAATAACTTCATTCATAGATAGCATTAATCCTAAACTCATAAGTTTTTTAATAATATCATTTAAAGAAACTCCAAGTGCATCGGCAAAAGCTTTAACACTCATTCCCTCTTCATATAAAATGATATTATCCTCTTTGACATTACTCATTAGTTTGCTTTTATTTTTATACATTTGTTTTTTTAAGTTTTTGAAATCAGCATTACTACTATCTTTCTTTTTAAGTTTTTGTTTGCTATTAGCAACCATATCTTTTTTTACAATATTTTCACTTTGTAATACTTTTTCAACTACATCATCAATTTGGTCTTCTTCTTCATAAGTTGTTTCTTTATCAGTACTAATTAAATTAATTGTATTATCAATCATAATAATATCATCATCAGATAAAGTGCTGTTACCATCAGCTTTAATTCCAAGTTCACTACATCTTCTTAAAACCTCTGCTACTGATAAATTTACATCTTTTGCATAATCTTTAATATTCATAAAACCATCCTTTCTTAATTTAACTATTTATCTACTTTTTCCCTTTTCTATATAACCAAAATCATATAAAAGTGTTTCTAAATCTCTACCTTCATATTTAACTACTTCAATACTCGCATTACCCGCAATTGATTTAGAAAGATTTGCATCATACTCACTATTATATACAACCTTTGTTATTCCACTATTAATAATAGAATTCATACAGTCCTTACAAGGAAAAGTATTTACATAAATTGTTGCCCCTACTGTAGATATTCCGTGTCTTGCAGCAAAAGCAATTGCATTTTGTTCAGCATGAGAAGCAGGACATAGTTCTAAATATTTACCAGATGCATAATCAGGCATTGCTCTTCTTCTGCATCCTCCTAAATCTTCACAATGTTCTACACCTCTTGCTGGTCCATTAAATCCAAAACTAATTGGATTATCATCTTTAACAATGACTGCCCCAACTTTTCTTGATAAACAAGTACTTCTTAAGGAAGCAAGCTGGGAAATAGCCATATAATATTCTTCTTTAGTTGGTCTCATTAATAATCCTTTCTAAATTATCATAGACATCATCACTAATACTTACCCCTAAAGCTTTCTCTAATATTTTAGTCTTTTTTGCTTTATTTATTACTTCAATAGATTTTTTTAAGTAAGCACCTTTTCCATTAAGTTTGCCAGTACTATCATATACTACCTCTTTTGAAGGAGTTCTTACTACTCTTAATAAATCTTTCTTCTCACATTTTTCGTGTGATACAACACAAGTTCTTAAGGGAACTTTTTTCATTATCTATTACCTTCCTCAGTAATTTCTTTCATTGTTTTAATTTCTAAATAGTATTTAGTAATTCTTGAGGCAAGTCTAATATTACTTCCTTTCTTACCAATTGCTTTACTAAATTCTTCATCAGGTACAACTACTAAAGCTTTTCTTTCTTTTTCATCTAAAATATTAACAATAGCATCTTTTGCAGGAACAATAGCATTTTTAATAAATACAGCTGGATCTTCATCATATAATACTAAATCTATTTTTTCATTACCAAGTTCTTTTAAAATACCTGCTATTCTACTACCTTTTTCTCCTATACAAGAACCAATTGCATCAACTTTTGGATTATTAGATATAAGAGCAACTTTACATCTTATACCTGGTTCTCTTACTACTTGATATATATCAATTGTTCCATTAATAATTTCTGGAATTTCTTGTTCAAATAATCTTCTGACAAAACCATAATGTTTTCTTGAAAGCATAATAACTGGTCCTTTAGCTCCTAAAGTAACTTTAGTTAAATATACTTTAATATTTGAACCCATAACAATTTTTTCATCAGGTATAATTTCACTTTTAGGAAGCATACCACGAGTTCTACCTAAATCAATGTAATAATTCTTTTGGTCTTCCATAGCAACCATACCAATCATTACTTCGCCTTCTTTATCACTAAACTCATTTATAACACTTTCTTTTTCAGCTTCTCTAATTTTTTGTGTTAATACTTGTTTAGCAGTTCCCGCAGCAACTCTTCCAAAATCTTTTGGAGTTACTTCTTTTTCAATAGTATCTCCTACTTTAGCATTAGGATCTATTTTAATTGCATCCTCTAAAAGTATTTGAGCATCAATATTTATCTCTGGTGGAGTCGTTACGATATTACCTTCTTCATCTTCAGTTTCAGTTCCATAATCAATTTCTGGTACTACTACTAAATAAGAATATACTTTTATATTGCCACTTTCCCTATCAATTCTTACAATTACATTAGTTTTAGAATTAAAATTCTTTTTATATGCAGTTGTAAGAGCAAGTGTTAAACCCTCAAAAATAACATCCTCACTAATATTTTTTTCTTTTGCTACTAATTTAACAGCCTTAATTAATTCATTTGCATTCATCTCTAATTACCTCTTTCCTTACTAGATATATCTAAAATATAGCTATCATCAATATCACAGTACTTATCCACTATTGGATTAATTATATGAGTAGCGGTAACTATCTCATCAATATCAATTCCTCCAACCTTATCTAGGATAACCTCTAAAAAAGAATATTTTCCTTTCTTTTTATAAGATATACTATCTACAAATATATCCATATCCTTAATTGCAATATTAATTTTTTCAGTTAATTTACTAAAATCCAAATATATCACCCTCTTATTAATAAAAGTGGGATTGCAGGCCCACTTCAAATGTCAAACTTATTTTATCATTATTTATTTGATATGTCTATAAAAAAAGATGAAGAAAATTAAAAATTTTAATTTCATTGTTTCGATGAAATACAATAGACAGTGATAGTTTATGGTGCTATAATTAAGCTAGAAAGGAGTGAATGATATAATGGCACTTGTAAAGTGTAGTAAATGCAAAGAAGAAATAAGTGATAAGGCAAAGAAATGCCCCCACTGCGGGAATAAGGTAAAAGAAGATATTTCTTATGTAAAGTGTAGTGAGTGTGAAAAAAAATATGATGCTAGTTTAAAATGTTGTCCAAGTTGTGGAATGCCAAATGAAAAGGATAACGAAAATAATATTGCAAACAATGAGGATAAAGAGAAAAAAAATATGTGGCCAATTATTTTGTTTTCATCATTGTTATTTATAATCATAGTATTTAGTTTATATAATAGGAAAGGTTCAAATAATTATAATAATAATTATGAAAAACCTGACAATTCTTATTATAATAATGAAAATGACAATAATGATAATGATGTGGAAGATGAAAGTAATTTGCCTGAATTAACTGTTACAAAGGATGTTCCTACTGTTGTAGAAGGCACTTATGGTAATAATAAGATTAAGGCAGAAATAACGATTAAAGATGTTTATTGGACTAGTAAGATTTTACCTCCAACACCAAGGCAATCATATTATACTTATTATGATGAAAAGGACGAAGAAATTTATCAAGTAGTAGAAATGGTTGTAAAGAATATAGGTACTGAAAGCTTTTCCAATTATATTTTTGAAGGTTTTTTGTCTGATACATGTACTCCAACTTTTAAATTTGATGGTGGTTATACTTATAATGGGATTTCTTTAATTGAGGTTGAGAAAGATGGAGAAGGAAATTATGATCTTTCCAATTTTTATTCTATTAACCCTTTAGCAACTAAGACTATTTATGCTGTTAAAATTGTACCAAATGCTACGAAAGATTTATCTCTATCGGTAAACTTATGTTTTGGAGATAATAAACTATATATTAATTGGTAGATAAATAGTTAGTTTATTTAAACGGAAATTTTTTATGAAATTTCCGTTTTATATTGCATAACTCATCAGTTTTTACCCAATTACTTCAGTCATATGTTATTGGGATCATACCATACTCTACTACTGGTCTATTTACTTCAAAAAGACCTCTTTCTAAAGTTTCAGTACTAGATAAACCATAAATATATTTAGTATTACCATCATATTTTTCAATACAACTACTTTCCTAAGCTTTGTAGTTAGCCATATTTGAAATATAAATTCTGCTCTTATTCTATAAGTGTTTTTATTTTTGTTACAATAAAATTAGATAAAAATAAATGGTTAACATATACTGCATGTTTTGTTGATTGTCTTCATTAAGAAGATGGACTAAAAAACAAGAGTATGTTTAAAAACATCATATTTTATGAGACATAGAATATTGCTAAGTATAAAGCAAAATAACACTCAATTTATGGTTAATGAAAAATTAACTAATGTAAAATCAATGCACAGTCAATTCAAAGAATCTATAAAAAAATATGAAGAAAATAAAAAAATTATCAACTTTTAACTTTGACATTTTTATCAGTTTTTATATTAACATTTATAATTGTTATAAAAAAAGAAAATCGGCTTCACAAAGCGAAGCACGATTTTTTTAATTGCCTAACATTAGTTTATATGGGTTACCCTCAGTTCCATTTCCTGAAACAACATATACATTAGATTTAAGATATAAGACTGGCCTAACTGCATAACCGATATAAGCCGAATCCGAGAGGAGCCCGCCAGAGTCGACGACGTGAACAGGGTTAGAGGAACTGTAGGCTGTCATT
>DJOC01000015.1 GCA_002439555.1 Caryophanales bacterium UBA6448
TTAAAGCCACTATTAGAGTACATTAATAATTAATTTGGAAAAGGAGAATAACATTATGAAAATAATAATATATGGTTCTAAGTATGGTACTGCAAAACAATATGCAATAAAATTATCAAAAATGACTAATATTAAAGCAGAAAATTATGAGAATATGAAAAATATAAATGACTATGAGATAATTATCTATATTGGAGCACTATATGCTGGAGGAGTTTTAGGAATGTCTAAAACTTTAAAAAAAATATCTAATTGTGAAAATAAAAAAATAATAATTGCAACAGTTGGATTAGCAGATCCTATGGATAAAGAAAACATAAATAATATAGAAAATAGTATGAAAAAACAACTTCCAAATGAAATATACGAAAAAGCATCAATTTATCATTTAAGAGGAGGAATTGACTATTCAAAGCTTAGCTTTTTACATAAGACAATGATGAAAATACTTTATAAAAAAATAAAAAGTTTACCAGAGGAAAAGAAAACATCAGAAGATAAATTAATGTTAGATAGTTATAATCAAAAAGTAAACTTTGTAGATTTTTCTAGTCTAGAAAATATAATTGATGAAATTAAAAAATAATTTACTATTTAGGAGAAAGATATGCAAAAAAGAAAACTTATTTTTATAATTGTATTGCTAGTGTGTGTAAGTACTATATTAGGAGTTTTATATTTTAATAAAGTTTATAAATCTTCTTATGTTTTGAATATACCTTCAGAAGGTAATGTTTATAACATAGGTTTAGAACAAAATGGGAAAAAAGCTCAGGTAAATGAGCAGGATAAAATAAATGATATTATAAATATTATTAGTAAAGTTAAAGGAACAACAACTAATGAAAGCATGCAAGATAGTCCTATAAATGTAGAAAATGAAATAAAAATAGATTTTGAATATGATAAAGACAAAACTTCAACTGTGTTTGTTTATAAGAAAAAAGGTAAATACTTTATTGAACAACCTTATAATGGAATATACAGAATATCTTTAGATGATTATAGTTCAATTGAAAAATATATAAGAAAATAAATACAAATTGTAATTTGTAAAAATGGAGGATCGATTATGAAAAGAAAATTATTTGTTATTTTATTATGTAGTGTTATGATATTGGGGTTAACAGGGTGTGGTAAGTCAAACGTAGAAGATGCTAAAAAAGATTTGAAAGATAGTCAAGAAAAGTATGGCTATGTTGAAAAAAAGACTGCTGATGTTTTAGTTGCAAAATTTAATACTGAAGTAGTAGACAACAGTACATTAAATCCAGCATCAACTGATTATTTAACTGAATATAATAATCAGTATTGGTATGGATTACTTGATGGTGTTTCATTAGTAGTTGTTCCAGAAAAATATACTGGAGATAAAACAGCTGACATTGTAGATTATATGCTTATTTATGTAGATAAAACTAGTAAGTATGGTAATGATGCAATCACATATGCTAAATATTTAATCAAAGCAAATTATAACGAAGCAACTGAATCTGAAATTGATACATTATTAGAGGAAGCAAAGACAAAATCAACTACTGGTAAAACAGCATACAATGGAAAAGGTATTTCTGTTGGTTATTTAGATAAAAGTGACTATTATCAATATCAAGTATTAAGATTTTATAAATAATTTTAATACAATCATTTATTAGAAAAATAGTAATTGAAAGTGAGGTTCCTATATGGAAGAAGTTTTAAAAATAACTAATGTTAGTAAAAGCTTTGGTAAAGTAAAAGCCGTTAATAATATTAGTTTTAAAGTAAAAAAGGGGGAAATGTTTGCTTATCTTGGTGTAAATGGAGCTGGTAAATCAACAACAATATCAATGATATGTGGAACTTTAAAAAAAGATAGTGGAAGTATACTAGTATGTGGAGAAGATATAGAAAAAGATTCAAATTATATAAAAAATAAAATTGGTGTAGTTTTTCAAAATTCTGTTTTAGATCAAACTTTAAGTGTATATGAAAACTTAAAATATCGTGCTAGTTTATATGATATTACGGGGAATGAGTTTAAAAAAAGATTTGAAGAATTATCAAAAATGTTTGAATTAAATGAAATTAAAAGTCAAAAAATTAAAACTTTGTCTGGTGGACAAAGAAGAAGAGTTGATATTGCAAGAGCAATTATTCATAATCCAGAATTTTTAATTCTTGATGAACCTACAACTGGGTTAGATCCAAATACAAGAAAAAAATTATGGAATATAATAAGGGATTTAAGAGAAACAAATGGAATGACTGTTTTCTTAACAACACATTATATGGAGGAAGCTGCAGATGCTGATTTCATAATAATAATAGAAAAAGGTAAAATTATTACTGAAGGAACTCCCTTAGATTTAAAGAATAAGTATGCTAAAGATACAATAACTATTTATAACGTAGAAGAAAAAGACGTAATGAAGTTAAAATTACCATATACAAAGATTAGGGATGGTTTTAAATTAGAAGTTGATAACACCAGTGTAGCAACTGATTTGATAATAAAAAATAAAGATGTATTTAAAGATTATGAAATAATAAAAGGTAAGATGGATGATGTGTTTTTAAATGCTACTGGAAATGAATTGGAGGCATTAAATGAAAAAAATAATTAATTTAACTATAAGAAATATAAAAGTTTATTTTAGTGATAAAGCAATGTTTTTTACATCATTAATTACTCCAGCAATTTTATTAGTACTATATTCTACTTTCCTAGCAAATGTATATAAAGATGCTTTTATAAATTCTGTCCCTGATAGAATAGAACTAAGTAGTAAATTGCTTAATGGCTTAGTAAGTGGTCAATTAGTTGGTTCGCTATTATCTGTTTCATGTATAACAGTTGCTTTTTGTTCAAATATGTTAATGGTTCAAGATAAAGTAAATGGTAATATTAAGGATTTAATTATTACGCCAACTGATAAGAAAACCTTGGCTATATCATATTTTTTAGCATCGTTTATATCCACTTTAATTGTTAATCTATTTGCATTAGGATTGTGTTTGATATATATTGCAAGTAGTGGTTGGTTTATGAATATAATGGATATATTGTTAATAATATTAAACGTTGTTGGTTTAACCTTATTTGGATGTATTTTATCATCGCTAATAAATTCGTTTTTAAGTACACAAGGTCAAATTTCCGCTGTTGGTTCAATTGTTAGTTCTATGTATGGTTTTATTGCGGGAGCTTACATGCCAATGAGTCAATTTGGAACTGGATTAAGAAATGTGTTGTTATTTTTACCGACTACTTATGGAACTGCATTAATGAAAAATTCAGTTATGACAAGTACATTTAGAGAGCTTGGAAAAATAATTCCTAATGATGCAATAAATAGTTTAAAAGAATCTATTGATGTTAGATTAATATTTAATGGTAATGTTGTTAGTATAACAGCAATGTATTTTATTGTAACAATAACAATAATTGTTCTTTTTGTAATATATATTTTAAAATATATGTTATGTAAAAATAAGTAGTTAATTAACGCAAATTACAAGTTTAGTGATTAGTTTTGAAGCAATAAATTGGAGGAAAGAATGAATATAGGATTTGTGAAGAAAACAATAATGGCTTTAATGGTATCTATGTTTTTAGGTTATATTTTAATTACTACAAAAGATTTATTAACAAGAATAGTAGTTATACCATTTTTGTTTTTTGGAATTAGTTTGTTTAT
>DJOC01000030.1 GCA_002439555.1 Caryophanales bacterium UBA6448
ACAAAAGATAAAACTTTAAAGGTAAATTTAACTGATATAGGTTCCGGAATTGAGGGTTATCTATTAAGCAAAGATGATTGTGAAAAAATAGATTTAAATGATTATATAAAGATTAATGTGCCAAATCCAAATGATGTTAAAATAGAACATAAAATAACTGAAAATGGTGCGTATTCATTTTGTGCTAGTGATAAGGCAGGAAATATTATAAAGTATGAAGAAAGTATTGTAATAGATAGAATTGACGATATACCTCCGGAATGCGATTATATTGAAAATACTAGTTGGACAAAAAATAATGTAACAGTAGACTTTGGTTGTAAAGATAGTGAAAGCGGTTGTAATAAATTAACATATAATAAAAAATTAACTAATTGTAGTGGTACAACCTGTTATAATAATTATACTTATAAAAGCACTTATAAAACAGCAAATATAAATAGTACAATAGGTTCGTTTAAAATCGAAGATAATGCTGGAAATATTACAAATTGTCCTAGTGATAAGAAAGAAGTAAATGTATACTTAGATAAAACAAATCCAATTATAAGTGGTATTAATGCTACGAGTACAAAATCTGGTTATAATAGTAGATATACTAAAGTATCATTTACATTAGAAGATAGTCATAGTGGCATTAGTAGTTTTTGTATAGGAACATCAAAAAATAATTGTAGTACAAAAAATATAAATACGTATTGTACTTTAAATGGTAATAAATATAATTGTACAGTGGATTATACTTTCTCAAGTCGTGATGGAAGCGGAAATACTGAGTATGTATATATAACGGCCTATGATAATGTTGGAAACACTAGTACTCAAAGCAAAAGTTATAAATTATATAAATCTTGTACAGATACTAACTTTAGTGGATATGGTAGGTGTTCTGAAGAATGTGATGGTGGTGTATATTATGAATATCGAACAGATAAATATTTAGGTTCGAATTGTAATGGATATGGAAATACTTCGTGCAATACTAGGTCTTGTTGTTCTTGGACATATGAAGAAGAATATTCAACAGGTTATTGCGATGCATCATGTGGTTGGGGTGAAAGAAGAGTAACATATAAAGAATATTCTCATTATGATGATTCGTATTGTGGAAAATATTATGATTATGAAGATTGTTATGATGATTCAGATTGTTATGAACCAGATCCTGAACCAGATTATGGTGGTGGCTCCTCAGGAGGGGGTTCAAGTAGTTCGTGCTCAAGTATAAATGGAACTAGATGCTATAATGGCTCGTGGGTATATATTTCTGAGTGCTGTTCTGACGGATATTGTGATGGCTATATTCCAAGAAGTAGTTTAACAATGAGTTCAGGTTGTTCTTCAGGAGGTTCCTCTTCAGGAGGAAGTTCTGGAGGCTCCTCTGGGGGAAGTTCGGGTGGTTCATCCGGAGGAAGTTCAGGCAGCTGTGTAGGATATTATAACAATAGAAATGCTTGTGAAACAATTGAAGGAAAAGGTGTATGTTGTAGAGCTTCAAATGGTAAGTGGGGAGTAGGCTAATGAATAGAAAAATAATTTATATTTTATTAATAATATTATTTGTATGTGGATGCTCAAAACAAAAAGATGAGGTTTTACCAGAAAGAGTAAAAAAAGAAGGCAAAATGTCAGAGCAACTAAAAAAGGAAAATTTATATGGATGTTGGACTTTAGAATCCTTAAGTGCTTTTGAAAAAGAAGATTTAATCGCAGATATTGATAGAAAAGGTAATGTTAAGTTTTATGAAGATAAAATGATATTATGCTTAAAAAATGATACTGAAGACTGTAAAACTTTTTCATATAATATTGATGGTGATAAAATTAATGTTCAGCTTTTAAATAATAATGATGAGGATTATATTATTCCATATTACTATGTTGACCTTTATGAAAGTAGTACACCAACTTTAGTTTTATCTTATCTTTTAGAGGGTATTCAAGTTGATTATCATCTTAAATATGGTTGTTAAACTTGGTTTTAACAACTTTTTTAATTGCATAAAATGTCGAATTTTGTCAGAAAAACACTAGTTTTGACAAGTTTTGTCGAAGTGCTTGCAATTAGTTTTTAAATAGTGTAAATTACTTATTGAAAGCGGGTTTTGGTGGATCTATTTCATATTAATGCGTCCCAACAAAACTTTTATATTATTAATAAAGAGTTAAAAAAGAATACTACTAAAAATTAAAAACAAAAATAATAAATCATAACTCATACATACTTTACATTTCCATCAAAATCCCTTTCAAATTTTTTAATAATTTGTTATAATAACTAGGAAGTTGGGAGTGTTAATATGTTAAAACCAGATTATAAAGTTGCAAAAGATAGAACAAAAGTAGAAATAAAATATCAAAATGTTGATGAACAAATAAAAAATATTTATAAAGGAAAAAAATATTTTTTAAGAACTTATGGTTGTCAAATGAATGTTCACGATTCAGAGGCAATTGCATCATATTTAGAAAAATTAGGATTTACTAAAACTGATGTTTTAGAGGATTCTGATATAGTAGTTTTAAATACTTGTGCCATAAGAGAAAATGCTCACGATAAAGTATTTGGCTATTTAGGTAGATGTAAACATTTAAAAAAGGAAAAGAAAGATTTAATAATTGTTTTAATGGGCTGTATGGCTGGTCAAGAAGATGTAGTCGAGGAAATTGAAAAGAACCACAAATATGTTGATATTGTTGTGGGTCCAAACAATCTATTTGATTTACCACATTTACTTTTAGAAAAATTAGATAAACAAAATATTTTAGTTCATTCAAATAGTGATGTTGTACCCGAAGGATTTGATTATAAAAGAGATTCTAAAGTGTCTGCTTGGGTAAATGTTATGTTTGGCTGTGATAAATTTTGTACATACTGCATTGTTCCATTTACAAGAGGAAGAGAAAGAAGTAGAAAAATGGAAGCCATAGTGGAGGAGTGCAAATGTTTAGTGGACTCTGGCTATAAAGAAATAACACTACTTGGCCAAAATGTTAATGCTTATGGTAATGATTTAAATTTAGGTTATGATTTTGCGGATCTTCTTGAAAATGTTGCTAAATTAGGTATACCAAGACTTCGATTTGTTACATCACATCCTTGGAACTTTACCGATAAAATGATTGATGTCATTGCTAAATATGAAAATGTGATGCCTTATATTCATCTTCCTATTCAATCAGGAAGTGATAAAGTACTTAAAAAAATGAATCGTAAATATACAAAAGAAGAATACATCACACTATTTAATAAAATGAAAGAAAGAATACCCAATGTATGTATAACCACTGATATAATCGTAGGTTTCCCTGGTGAAACAAATGAAGACTTTGAAGAAACACTTGACATAGTTAATAAACTTAAATATGATGGTGCTTATACATTTATATATTCTGAAAGAAAAGGTACTGCTTCATCATTTATGAAAGATGATGTTACTATAAAAGAAAAAGAGGATAGACTTCATAGGCTAAATGAAATTGTTAATAAGTATTCAAAAGAAAGTAATGAAAAAATGCTTAATAAAGTTGTACCAGTACTTTTAATTGGTGAAAGTGAAAAAGATAAAACTAAGTGCTATGGTTATACAGATACAATGAAACTTGTAAATGTTGATTGTGATAAAAAAGAAATTGGTAATATTGTAAATGTAAAAATAACTGATGCTAAAAGTTTTAGTTTAGATGGTAAGATTGTAAAGTAGGGAATATCCTTACTTTTTTGTTTGATTTTCTTTTTGCGGTCGGTCGTTTAAGACATAAAAAAAACTTATGAATTTAATCATAAGTAATTTTTAATTGGTATCCCCGATTGGATTCGAACCAACGACCGACCGCTTAGAAGGCGGTTGCTCTATCCAGCTGAGCTACGGAGACAGCACAATTAAATTATATATCAAAGTATCCTTAATAGCAAGTAAAAATTTATCATTTTCGTATAAAAATTAGTCATTTTTAGTAATTTCTTCGATTTCTGAGGCATAAAATATACATTTTTCATATTTTGTTTCGTATTTTATAGAAAAAATATTAGGAATTTTATCTAAAAAATATTTTGAAAGAGCCAAAAGTTCAACATTGTAGTTAGTCATATACATATTAAATTCTTCTTCATTAAAGTCCTTGATTACCTTTTTAATAATATCTTTTTCTGAAGTTAAGTATTCATCAGAAGTCTTAATTTTTAATTTAAAATCTTTTGTATAGGTTGTATTAAAGGCAAAACTAATATCATAACCTAAAAGTTTGGTTTTATATGCAATCACTGGCATTAAATCATCTCCATAATTAGTATGCTTATTTAATTAATATTTATACTTACATCTTTTCCTAAAGTATCTCTAATTGAAAGGGCTAGAGTATATTTTACTTTCTCGGTAATACTTTCATCACTTAAGTTTAAGAGCATTTTATTGTCAAAGGACATATTAACACTACTTTCCATTATTTCATAATTTTTAAGTTCATAAGAGGCATTTAAAAAACTAATTAGATTACTTTCATAGATAGGGGAAGTTTTAAGTTCATTTACAATTATTTCAACAGCATTTGCAACATCATTTGTAATTTTTGTAATAGGAATATAATATGTTATATCATCAGTTTTACTAGCGTAATATATGGTGGTTTTAGTAATATTTTTAAAACTTTTAATATCATAAACTTTATTTATTCCATAACTTTTATCTAGAGAAACAGGTAGTTTAACTTTTGAATTTGGAAGTTCATTTAATTTTTCATTTTCTACATAGATTAAAATTTTATCAACACTTTCAAGTTCACATAATGAGTATATAAGACTTTCAAGCATTTTTTCTTCATCATTTTCCTTAACAAGTAAAAATTCTTTAGAAAAGTTAAGTTTTAAAACTTTATCATTTAATGAGTAATCTAAAAGTTTTGTATTTTCAGGAATCAAGGCTTCAAAGTTCATAGGTAAGTAGTTTTCATTTATGGAGCCCTTTGTAAGAATACTAATAATGTACTCTATATCATTATCACCTTTTTTGATAATATTAGTTCTTGCTACATAATTATTTTGATCTTTTATGTATAATGGCATAGTAAGCTCACTAACTCTTATTATTTCTTCGGGATAAGAGGACTCATTACTAGGAAATATACATAGTAAAAGTACAATCAAAAGGGAAAAAGTTGATATACAAATTCTTCTTAAGGCATTTTTCTTAAGCATAATAACCCCCTATTAAAATATATTATTAACTTTATTTATTATTCAAAAAACCCCGAAGGGTTTAATTAATCAAGCGAAATTGCGTTTAGGCGAAGAAGTTCTAAAATGGCGTTACATCTTCCTTTTACACCCAATTTCTGCATTGTATTTGAAATATGATTTCTTACAGTTTTTTGACTTATTCCTAGGTCTATAGCAATTTCTTTTGTGGTTTTATTTTTAGCTAAAAGGTCAAATATTTCTTGTTCTCTTTTAGTTAGTATTTTTTTCATATGCCATCCTTTCTTACCTTTTCATAATAATATATGAATATAGTAAAAAAAAGGCACGGGGGTATGCCTATTTATTTTGAAATTTAACGGTTATATACATTTGCGTATCATATAATGATTGAACCTCTTTGATGATGTTATTTGCTTTTTCTACAGTTGCATCTTTGTCGTCAACAGTAACACTTATTTTCTCTCCCTCGATTTTTACACAAGAGTTTAAATTAAATTTTTCCTTGATTAAATTTTCAATTTGTGATGTTTTTCCTTTTTTATAATTTAAATCTTTTAGTGTATTATATGCTTCATTTTTCTTTTCTTTAGAGGAAGATTTATCAATTAGAATTTTTTGTGCGTCTTCCATTTCTTTAAGGATTTTTTCTTCTTCGGAAAGTTTTAAGGCGATTATTACATCTGAATCAGTTACCTTAATCGCATTATCAAGTTTTGTTTCAGTATTTTCAAAGACTGGTAGGGTACTTTCAGGAAGTGAAATGTAATAGATGCCTAAAATAAGTATTAAAGCAAAAAGAGTAATGAACCATAAATTTTGTTTATTTATCAAGACTATCCTCCTTCGATAGTAAATTATATTTTTATAAGAAAAAAATATGCTTATTTTAAAAATATTTTTAATTTTTGCTAAATGTAAATCACTTTACATAAAAATCAGCGTAAAATATATGTAAATAAAAATACCAAAAAGTGTCAAAAAAGTGTAAAATTTTAACTTTTTTGAAGAAATTTAACAAAAAAAGGAGGAAATCAGAAATTTTTCGGTAATAAATATATATGAAAGGAGAAAAAAGAATGAAAAGTAAAATTATCATTGAGTGTCAAAAAGATGTAAAGGACTGTGGTCCATGCTGTTTATCATCAATAATTAAATATTATGGTGGTTATGTTCCCCTTGAAAAAATCCGTATTGATACATTTACTTCTTATGAGGGGGTAAGTGCATATCATATACTTAATGCTGCTGAAAAGTATGGATTTGATGGATTTGTCAAAAAAAGTAATAATAAAAATTTGTCAGAAATAGTTTTACCTGCAATAGTGCATGTTATTTACAAAAATGGGTTAACACATTTTATGTGCCTTTATGAAATTAAAGGCGACTGCTACATACTTATGGATCCGAGCAAAGGTAAAATAAAAATGTCAAAGTTAGATTTTGATGAAATCTTTTCAGGAGTATTCATAGAACTTTTTCCTAAAAATAAAATTATATTATTGGAAAAAAGTAATAGTATTTATAATCTTTTCTTTAAAATAATTCTAGATAATAAGAAATTATGTATAAACGCACTTCTTTGTAGCATACTTCTTACGGTTTTTACAATTAGTTCAGGTTTTTACTATAAGGTTATAAATGAGATGCTAGCAAATAATTATTATGAAAATAAAATTAAATTAATAATATTTCTCTTTTTAATCTTAATGTTATTAAAAGTAGTATTTAATTATTTTAAATCCTATTATGAAAACCATATTAATAAAAATATTGACATTAGTATTTATGATAATTTTATAACTCATTTATTTAATCTACCTTTCAATGTTATTTCTTCGCGCACAACAGGAGAAATAATGACAAGGATAAATGAATTATCTAGTATAAAAAATTTATTTTCGGAAATATTTATATCTTGTTTTTTAGATTTATTTATAACTTTTGGAGCATTTTGTGTACTATGTTTTATAAATATTCGACTTACAATAATATTATGCATATTTATGTTTATTTATATACTATTTAGTTTAATAATAAATCCATATTTATATAAAAGAATAAGAAAAAATATTGATTATCAAACAGAGTTTAATAGCACATTAATTGAAAATGTAAATATGATGTGTTCAATAAAAAATCTCGATAAAACTAAACCAGTATTAAATCACATTGAAGAAAAAAATTCTAATTTAATCTATGATAATTTTGATTTTTCTAATTCTGTTAATTTTATGTTTAACATTCAAAATTTTATTTTAGAGAATGCTGAATTTCTAGTAACCGGATTTGGGGTTTATTTAATTTTTAATAATAATTTTTCCTTAATAAGCTTAATTACTTTTAATATGATAATGTCATATTTTATAGAGCCTATTAAAAGGTTTGTTGGTTTATTTCCTAAGTTTAATTTTTTTCGAGCATCCTTTAGGAAGGTCTGTGATTTTATAGATATCAATCAGGAAAGTTTAGGTGAATTAGAAAATTTTCAAAGTGGTGATATTAAAATAAATAATGTAAGTTTTTCCTACAATGATTTTAATTTAATTTTAGATAATTACTCTTTAGTTATAAAACAAAATGAAAAGGTTATGATTAAAGGCGAAAGTGGTCAAGGTAAATCCACATTATGTAAATTATTAAATAGATCATTAGAATTAAAAAGGGGTTCAATTTATATAGGAGAAAAGAACATTTTTGATTATAGTTTAAAAACTATTCGAAACAATGTTACTTATGTTGGTCAAAAAGAGTTTTTATACACTGATACAATTAAAAACAATATTATGTTTTACAATAATGATTTAGAAAAATTTGATAAAGTTTGTAAGATTTGTTTAATTGATGAAATAGTACAAAAAAGAAAGTTTAGATATGATTTTGGTGTTTGTAATGACTCATCAAATATCTCTGGAGGTGAAAAGCAAAGAATTATCTTAGCAAGAGGGCTTATGAATAATTTTGAGGTACTAATATTAGATGAAGCCCTTAGTGAAACTGATTATGAAATGGAAGCAAAAATTATAAAAAATATTTTGACATCATATCCCGATAAAACCATTTTATATGTTTCGCATAAAAAACAAGATGATTTATTTGATAGAGTTATAGAGATAGGAGGTAAAAATGAATTACTATAAATTAAAAAATATTAAATATAAAAATAATGTAATAATTATAATATTTGTAGGAATTATTTTGATAGTAATGATTTTATTATTATTTTTAAAAAGCTATAATAGTTATGTAACATATGCAAGTTTTAATGGTGAAAATTTCATCGTACCAATAAAACTTGAAAACTCTGATATAATTAGTGAAGCAAAAATTTTAAAAATTGATGATAAAACTTATAATTTTAGTATTTCAAATATCTCGGAAATTTTTAATGAAAACTATATAAATTATCAAAATTATGAAATAAATGTGCCTTTAAAGTTAAAAAATAATGAGGTAAAGAAAATAACATTTTATTATAAAAAAGAAAGAATGATTAAGAAAATTCTTAAATTCATTCTTTAGAAAGGAGAAAGCAATGCAAAATTTAAACGCAAATGAATCAATAAAATATGTTGGTGGAGCAAAAATTACAATTGGCCTTGCTAGTGCTATAGCATTCATTACATCATTTATTTTCGGCGTAATTGATGGATTTTTTAATCCAAAGGCTTGCAATAAGAGATAAAATGGTGTTAAATAAGAATGAAAGCATTTTATATGTTGGTGGTGCAGGAGTTTCTGCAGCATTAATATCTGCCATTGGTAGACTTGCAATAGCAATTTATGGTTGGGGTCAAAACTTTGGTTCAACCTTAAGAAGATATTTTAGCCGTACAAGTTGCTAAAATTCTTGTCAAAGAATGTGGTAGGTGTTATAATATGTGTAGCTATTGAAGGGAGGGATATGATGACAAAGGTAGTAGTTCAAAATGGTAATGTTGATCTTGCTTTAAAAAAGTTTAAGGCAAAATTTGCTCGTAGTGGCGTCCCTTCAGAACTTAAGAAGAGAAAATGCTATGAAAAACCAGGCGTTAAAAGAAGAAATGAAAAGAAAGAAAACATTAAAAATTCACGCCGTAGAAACCATAACTAAGGAGGCTATGTATGGAAAATCAAATTGATAACGATTTAAAATTAGCTTTAAAAAGTGGTGATAAATTTACTTTATCAGTATTAAGAATGTTAAAAAGTGAGATTATAAATGAAAGCCGTAAAGGTTCACTTCATACTCTTACTGATGATGAAGTCCTTAAAGTAATCAAGAAAGGTGTAAAAACTAGAAAAGATTCAATCGAGGAATATAAAAAATATGGCAAACTTGATACTGTAAATGAACTTGCCAAAGAGGTAGATATATTAAATAAGTACTTACCACAAGAAATGAGTGAGGAAGAAATAATAAAGGTTGTTGAGGAAGTTTTCGAAGAACTTAAACCAAGTTCAATGAAAGATATGGGCAATCTTATGAAAGTTATTTCTTCGAAGATAACAAATGCAGATATGTCACTTGTTAGTAAAATTGTTAAGGATAAACTATTGGGTTAGTTTATCCTTTTT
>DJOC01000006.1:0-2980 GCA_002439555.1 Caryophanales bacterium UBA6448
TATCTTGATAAATCAAATAAAAAATTAATAAATGAAAACACTAATGAAAGTGTAGATTTAGTTTGTAAAGAATATAAACTTTTAGAGTATTTAATAAACAATCAAACTATGATTCTTTCAAAAGAACAAATATATGATAAAGTGTGGGGAATTGAAAACGAAAGTGAATCAAATAATATGGAAGCATATTTATCATTTTTAAGAAAAAAATTAAAGGCAATAGGTTCAAATGTAACTATAAAATCTTATCGAAATTTAGGCTATAAATTGGAGTATCAAAATGAAAAAATTAAAAAATAAAATATTTTTATTTAATTATTTAGTCTTAACATTTTGTTTGATAACGGTTATTGTAATTTTTAATGTGCAAAAATATGTTGAGGTAAAAAGAAAAACAGAAAATGCTTTAAAAGATATAAAAGAAAATAATTTAAGAGCACAGAATAATGATAAAAAAAATGAGCCATTTGATAATAAAAGATTTGATTTAAAATATATGGATAATGATGTGTATACTATTTTAATTGATGATAATGATAATATAAAGGAAATTATTAATCAGTCTAATAGCAAGTATACTACTCAAATAAATGATATTGCTAAAGGTATTTTAGAAAAAGATGTCATAAATGATGAGTACATTGGAAATATTTATTTTAGTGATTATTCGTATGTTTATATAAAAGGTAATAGTCTTTCGATACTTAATAATAAAATGAATAGGGAAAATCTTTTGTTTTCACTTAAAATGTCCTTAATGATTTTTATTTTACTAGAAATACTGTTTTATTTTATAACAAACAAAGTAGCTGATAAAATAGTAACGCCAGTAAATGTTAGTTTTGAAAAACAAAAAACATTTGTCGCAGATGCCTCTCACGAACTGAAAACACCTCTTGCAATAATCGTAGCAAGTCTTGATGAAATAAAAAGAAATCCCAAAAAAAGTAAGCAAATGCACGAAAATATTATTAATGAAACAAAGAAAATGAATAAACTTATAAGTTTACTTTTAAGTGATGCATCATATGATAGTTTAAAAGAAAATTTATTTGAAAACAAAAATTTATCTAAAATTTTAGAACTTTCTATTTTACCATTTGATGCGGTAGCATATGAAAAAAATGTGAAAATTGATTATGATATTAAAGAAAATATTTGTATGAAACTTGATGAAAATGCAATAAAGGAACTTATAAGTATTTTAATAGATAATGCTATTAAACATTCTTATGAAAATGAAACTATTTACATAAAACTATATTTAGAAAATAATAATATAGTGTTTACCGTGCAAAATACAGGTGATGAAATTAGTAAAGAGGATTCAAAAAAAATATTTGAAAGATTTTATAAAATAGATAAATCAAGAAATAGAAATGATAATAGTTTTGGTTTAGGCCTTGCTATTGCTAAAACTATTACTGAAAAACATAATGGAAATATTGGTGTGGAATCCAAAGATAATAAAGTAATATTTAAAGTTACATTTAAAAAATAAAATATTTAATATTTATTTAACATTTGAATTTTACAATTATTTTGAAAGGAGGAAATAATGAGTAAAACATCAAAAATTTTAATGGCAATTTTAAGTTTGTTATCACTTATTGGAATATGCTATGAAATAGTCAATAAATCATTTTTATTTTTAATAATATTTATATTTTTATTCATAAGTAGTTTACTATTTTTAATATTTTATATTAAAGACTTAAAAATTACAAAGCATTCATTTTTAAAATATATTTTATTAAGTTTGGTATTAACTTTAGTGGTATCATTTACATTTTATAAAGTATTTGATTTTAAAAATGATAAAGTTGTAACAAATGATAAAGATAAAGTTTCACTTGATGAAAGTAATGTTGTAACAAAGGAAAGTATTAATTTAAGTGATTATAATACTGATATAACAATTACAAAAACAGGAATTTATACTTTAACGGGTAGTTTTAGTCATTCAGTAATTATTGATGCTGAAAATGAGAATATTAATTTAGTTTTAGATGATGTAACTATTAAAAATGAAAAGACTGCGACTATAATTGGTTTAAATGCTGAAAGTATAACAATCACTTTAAAAGAAAATACTATTAATACACTTTCTGATGGAGGAAATAGTGAATATGATGGATGTATTTATAGTAATAGTAAACTTATTTTTAATGGAAGTGGCAGACTTATAATAAATGGTAATCAAAATGAAGGCGAAGGTATTGCTACAGAAACAAATGATATTACTTTTGATGGTGGCATTTACGAAATTACTTCGAATGATGATGGTATAAATGCTGGCGGTGATGGCGGATTAATTCAAATAAATGATGGAACATTTTATATTAACTCAGGTGGAGATGGTATTGACTCTAATAAAAATTTAGAAATTAATGGTGGAACTATTTTTGTTATAGGAAGTGATAAAACTGCTGATTCTGGTATTGATACTGATGAGGGTTACACTATTAATAAAGGAACACTTGTTGCGTTAGGTAGTGATATGATTGAAACCCCAGAAAAAAGTTCAAAACAAAATGTTATTAGTTTTAATTTAAATGAAAAAATTTACAGTGGCAAATTAATAACTTTAACAAATGATAATGGTAGTGTTATAAGTTTTGTAAGTCCAAAAAGTTTTAAAACTATAATAATTTCTACGAATACTTTAGAAAGTGGTAATTACTATTTATATGAAAGTAATAGTAATAATTATGAATATGGAATAAGTAATGAAAAGACTAATGATAATTTAATTAGTTTAAATAATAAAACAAAATTTACTTATAACGGTGGAGTAAGTTTATTTGGAAATAATAGATAAAAGGAAAGGTGATAAAATTGAAAAGAATATATAAAAATATAATATGTGTAATTTTAATACTTTTAATAGGAACGGGAATTTATTTTACAATTTCCTATGCAAGAAAGAATGTAGATAGCTTACAAGGTAATACTGAAATTACTGGAAATCCACCACAGA
>DJOC01000006.1:3102-6587 GCA_002439555.1 Caryophanales bacterium UBA6448
ATGGAGAAAATAGTAATGAAAATATGACACCTCCAGAAATTCCAAATGAAAATGGAAATATGCAAAACCCTGGAGAAAATAATCAAAGTAGTAATACCTCAATAAAAACAATTTATAAAGTTTTAATTAGTTTAGAGATTTTAATTGAGGTGTTTCTAATAACATATTTAATTATGTCAAACTTTAATGAAAAAACTATTAAAGAAACTTTTGTTAATTTTGATAAAATATTAATTTATGTTTTAACTAGTTTAATTTTTACAATAATTATTTCTTTTGCAAGTATTTATTTTATGAGTAAAAATTTAAATGTAAATAACTCTAATAATAATCAAATGGGTCCAGGTGGAAATCAAAACTCAAATATAAGTTATTCAGCAGTAAAAGAAATTACTAGTAATGAAGATATTGAGGGTGTTTCTATAGAAAGCACAAATAAGGATGAAAATGCACTTTTGATAAATGGTGTGAGTTCTAATATAACAAATGTTACAGTAACTAAAACTGGTGACTCTGATGGAGGTGATAATACTTCATTTTATGGAACTAACTCTGGTATTTTAGCAAAAGGTGGTGCAAATGTATCTATAACTGGAGGAAGGGTTACCACTAATGCAACTGGTGCCAATGGTGTATTTAGTTATGGTGGAAGTGCCACTACTGAAAATAGTTCATCAGATGGAACAACAGTAAATATTAAAAATACAAAAATAGTTACAACTAAAGATAATTCTGGTGGAATTATGACCACTGGTGGGGGAATTACTAATGCGGAAAATTTAACTATAGAAACAAGTGGAGTATCAAGTGCAGCGATTAGATCTGACAGAGGTGGTGGAACAGTCACTGTTAATAAAGGAGCATATACCACAAACGGGGCAGGTTCTCCAGTAATTTACTCTACGGCTAATATTACAGTAAAAAATGCTACTTTAGTTTCAAAAGCATCCGAGGGTGTTGTTATCGAAGGTAAAAATTCAGTTACTTTAGAAAATGTTAATTTAACTGATACAAATAATAAATTAAATGGTAAATCTACTACTTATAAAAATATATTTTTATATCAATCTATGAGTGGAGATGCCTCAAATGGTGAAAGTACATTTACCTCAAAAAATAGTAAAATAACTACAAATAAGGGAGATACTTTCTTTATAACAAATACAACTTCGACTATAAATTTAGAAAATAATACTTTTATAAATAATGATAAGACTGGTTATTTTTTGAAAGCATCAACAAGTGATTGGGGAAACAGTGGTTCAAATGGAGGAATCGTTACTTTAAATTTAACTAATCAAAATGTAGTGGGTAATATTTATATTGATGAAATTTCTACATTAAAAATGAATTTATCTTCTTCATCATATTATGAAGGTTATATTAATAAAGAAAACATTGCTAAAAGTATAAGTTTAATTTTAGATAAATCCTCTAAAATAAAACTTACTGGTGATACTTATGTAACATCACTTGAAAATGCAGATACCACAAATTCAAATATAGATTTTAATGGTTATAAATTATATGTAAATGGAAAATCTATAAATTAAAACAAAAGTACCTTGCATAAATATATAAATAAATGTTATATTATAAATAGGTGAACGTGTAAAATGTTAACGTCACCAATTGTTTAGATTGGAAACGTCTATTCAGCAGAAAATGGCTAAAATAATCTCTTTTAAAAGATCATATAACCAAATTAATGCTCGAACGACGTTTTCTTTTATTTTCTCGTTGTAATAGCAAAGAAGTAAAAGTATAATTAGAAATAGTACTCTACCTGAGTTTCTTTCTACTCATAAGCAGACCTCCTTTCAGAATTTTTGATTTTTTCAAACCCCCTGAAAATTGGTGGCAACGTCGTCTTTCACACGCTCGAATAGTTATTATGCATATAAATTCTTGCATTGCAAGCATAAGGCATTACCAGACAAAATATGCTACAAATTTATAGAAAAATATATAAATCGTGTTATAATTGTTTATACACAGGTAGAAAATGGTAGATTTAAAAGAACTTCAAAAGAAGGTTTATGAAAATAAAGTTAATAAAGGATTTAATGTAACTGATATTTCTAAAGAATTTGTTTAGCGTATGGAGAAATGGCTGAGGCTTATGAAGCATATCGTAAAAATAAGTGCGATTTAGGTGAGGAACTTGCGGATGTTGCAATTTATCTTTTAGGGATAAGTGAAATACTTGGTATTGATTTAGAAAAGGAAATGCTTCATAAAATAAATAAAAATATTCATAGAGAATATAAAGTTATAAATGGAGTTAGTACTCGCGTAAAAGAATATGAAGAATAAAAAAATGTTACTTTTGATATAGTAGCATTTTTATTTTTCCTCTTTAATTAGTTTATCAATATAAGAAATAATATCTTCTTTAGAATATTTACCATTAGAATTTAAATATTCAAATCCTAGATTTAGAACTCCCCCTACATAGAATTTAGCAATAATTTCGGCAGGAATTCCATCACTAAATTTTTCTTTACTAATTCTTTTTAAAATATCATCATTAATGGTACCAAGTAAAATGTCCATCATTATACTGTTTCGATTGTGTATCATAATCGAAGAGTATATATCTTTTTTATCTTCGACGTGGTTTAAAAATATTTTAATTAATTCAAGATAATATTCTTTAATGTTAAGGGCTTTATTATTTTCTAGTTTTTGCGAAAATTCATCCTTTAAATCTTTAATAAAATCCACTAAAAGTTCATATTTGTCTTCGTAATGAGCATAAAAAGTAGATCTATTAATTAAAGCTTTTTCACATATATCAGATACTTTAATTTCTTCGAAAGTTTTTTCTTTCATAAGCTGCACTAAAGCGGTATATATCATTTTTTTAGTTTTTATAACTCTTAAATCTTTTTTCTTTTCCATTTCTTTCACCGCTTAAAGTATATCACTTTATTAATCAAAATAAAAGATAAATAACAAAATGTTGGTTAAAAGTATACATAATTTAATATTTTGTTGGTTAACATACACTATCAAGTTTATGTGTGTGTTATTTTTTTAACCATTGTAATAAAATACTTTGTGTGAAAGGAAAGATGATGTATGAAAAAATTTGCAAACAAAGTATGTGAACATAAAAATCTAATTTTAATAATTACGGGCATTTTAATGGTTTTATCATTTATAGGTATGAGTTTAACTAAAGTAAATTATGATATTTTGGTTTATTTACCCGAAGATATCGAAACTATTAAAGGTCAAAATATATTAACTGATGATTTTGAAATGGGTTCATATTCTGTTGCAGTAGCAAAAAATATGTCCTCAAAAGAAATAATGAATCTTGAGGATAAAATTAAAAATGTGAAAGGAGTTAACAAGGTTGTATCACTTTATGATGCAGTAGGTGTTGTACCTGTTGATATGCTTCCTGAAAGTGTTACAAAATATTTACATAGTGATGATGCTGATATTTTCTTAATTACTTTTGCTGGTGGTACTTC
>DJOC01000006.1:6740-10278 GCA_002439555.1 Caryophanales bacterium UBA6448
GCAGTAATATTATGTATTGTTGTTCTTGAGTTATCACTTGATTCATATATAGTTCCAGTTTTACTTCTTGCAAATATTGGAATAGCAATTTTAATAAATATGGGAACAAATATCTTTTTCGGAGAAATTTCCTATATTACGAAAGCACTTGTTGCGGTACTTCAACTTGGTGTAACAACAGACTTCTCAATATTCTTATATAATTGTTTTGAAAAGAAAAAAGCATTATATAAATCTAAAAAAGAGGCGATGACTAGTGCTATTGAAGAAACATTTACTTCCGTTATTGGTAGTAGTTTAACAACAATCGCAGGATTTTTAGTGCTATGTACAATGAGTTTAACACTTGGAAAAGACTTAGGTATTGTAATGGCAAAAGGTGTTTTAATTGGTCTTATTTCAACACTACTTTTATTTCCAGCACTACTTCTTACATTTGATAAATTAATAGAAAAGACTAAACATAAGAGGGTTAATTTAGTATTTGATAAGTTAAATCATTTTGTAGTTAAAAGTTATAAAGTAATATTCATTGTATTTGCACTTTTAATTATTCCAGCTTATCTTGCTTATTCAAAAGTTGATGTTTATTATAAAATGGACAAAACTCTTCCGGAAACGCTTGAAAGTATTAGCGCAAATAAAGAGTTAAAAGATAAATTTAATATTGTAAGTCCAGAAATGATTATATTAGATAGTAATGTTAAAACAAGTGATGTTACAAATATGATCGAAGAGATAAAGAAGGTAGACGGCATCGATTTTGCTTTATCACTTTCTGAAATTGAAAAGTTAGGATTATCTGAAAATGTTATTCCTGATGAACTTCTTAAAATATTTAAAAGTGGTAAATACCAAATGGTACTTGTAAACAGCATCTACGAAGTTGCAAGTGATGAAATAAATAATCAAATAACTGTAGTAAATGATATTGTTAAAAAATATGATAAAACTGCTATAGTTGCCGGTGAAGGTCCACTTATGAAAGACTTAATTAAAATAAGTGATACCGATTTTAATAATGTAAATTATTCAAGTATAGTATGTGTATTTATAATATTAGTTATTTGTTTAAAAGCATTTGCTCTTCCACTTTTACTAATCATTACAATTGAGGCTGCTATATTTATAAATATGAGTATTGCATACTTTGGTGGTGTTACACTTCCATTCGTGGCTCCGATTGTACTTGGTACTATTCAGCTTGGTGCAACAATTGACTATGCTATACTTTTAACTACAACTTATAGAGAAAAAAGAAAGAATATGGATAAGAAACAGGCTATGGAGGAATCTCTTAACTACTGCGGTGCCTCAATTCTTATAAGTGGTTTATGTTTCTTTGCGGCAACATTTGGTGTTGGTATTTACTCAAAACTTGAAATGATCTCATCACTTTGTACATTAATTTCAAGGGGAGCCTTTATAAGTATGGCTGTTGTAATTTTAGCGCTTCCAACAGTACTTCTTACATTTGATAAATTAATATTTAGAAAGAAAGGAATTGATAATATGAAAAATGTTAAAAATAAAAAAATAGTAAGTGCAGCACTTTTAAGTTTACTTATTAGTTTACCTTTAAATGCAAGTGCCCTTACTAAAGATGAAACAGTTTATGCACATTTAAATGAAAATGGTGAAACTAAAAATATCATAGTTTCAGAAATTCTAAAAAATAATGAAGGTAAAAATGAAATTATAGATTATTCTACATTAGAGAATATTATAAATAAAAATGGTAATGAAACCTATACACTTGATAAAAATAATTTAACTTGGATGAGTAATGGAAATGATATTTATTATGAAGGTAAATATCAAAAAAACTTACCAATTTCTATGAACATAACTTATAAATTAAATGGTAAAAAAGAAAGTGCCAAAGACATTTTGGGCCAAAGTGGTAAAGTAGAAATTACTATTAATTATAAAAATAGTTCAAAAAAAGCTATTAATGTTAATGGAAAAACAGCAAATATTTATACACCATTTATGATTATGTATGCTGCTATGCTTGATAGTACTTATAACAAAAATGTAACAATAAATAATGGTAAAGTTGTTTCAAATGGTAACAAAGATGTAGTTGTTGGACTTTCTATTCCAGGACTTAAGGAAAGCCTTAATATAAATGAAATTAATTTAGATAGTTTAGTAATTACTTATGATACTACTAAATTTGAAGTTCCAACAATGTATAACATAGTTTCAAATAAACTTATAAGTGATGGAAACTTTAATCTTTCAAAAATAAGTACTATTTATGATAAAGTAGGTGACCTTCAAGAGGGAATCGATAAAATAAACGAAGGCTCACAAGAACTTAGTGATGGTTTAACATTATTAAAAAATACACTTACTTCCTCACTTTCAGCTTTAGATAGTTCTTCAGAGGCACTTACAAGTAGTGAAGTTTCCTATATTAAAGAAACTGCTGTAAATAACGTGTTAAATCAAATGAAAGAAAATATTATTACTGATGAAAATGGTAATGTAATAGGTTCAAAGGATGAAACTGTAAATACTATTGTTACAAATTCTGTTAAAAAGGCTACTTTAAATTATTTAACCTCAATTAATGAAGAAGAAAGTGCAAATACTTATTTAACTATAATGACTAAAATGCAAAATAATATAGATCTTACTGATGAAGAAAAAGTATTTGCTTATACTCATAAAGATACTTTAACTATAATTGGTATAGTGGTTAATGCAAGTGAGGTATCTGCAAAAGATGTAAGTACAAATATTTCTACTTATGTTGCTAAATCTATTGCCGGAAATGTTTCAGAAAGTGTAGCAACTACAGTGGCAAATGAAGTTAAAAATGCAGCATTAGAAAGTACTAAAAAATCATTAACAGAACTTTTAAGTGCTATTGCAAAACTTGATGATGGTGCAACATTATTAAATAATGGCATTACAAAATATAATAATGAAGGTATTAGTGCTATAACTAGTCTTGTTAATAATAATGTTAAAGAGTATGAAATAAGATTAAATGAACTTAATAAACTTGCTAAAGAATATAAAACTATTGAAGATAAATATTTAAGTAATAATGATGAAACTAAATTTATTATGGTAGTCGATGGTGAAAAACAAAAAGACACTGTTAAAGAAAATACTACTAAAGAAACTAAAACATCTTTATGGACAAAGATTAAAAATTTATTTAAAAAAGAAAACTAGCCATACCTAGACAAAAAATAAAAAATATGCTATATTAAGTATGTAAGAAAAAGTCTTACATATAATAAAAAGGAAGCTACTCGTAAACTCTTTGCGAGCGCTGCCGATAAATTTGGTTAACGCTTCAATCTATATGCAAATATAGATTGAGGCGCCTTTTTTATTTTAGGATGAGTACCATTACAGCAGCTGCATTAAGTAATAGTATAATACTCATAATAATAATTATTATATAGTTGAAAAATTCCTTGGTGTCTTTTCTCATTATAACCACCTCACTTTCTTATGCAATAATAGTTTGGTGGCAGCGCCCGCTTTACTTTCGCTTCCAATTATAATGATAACA
>DJOC01000006.1:10437-11353 GCA_002439555.1 Caryophanales bacterium UBA6448
AGAGATAAAAGAATAGAAAAAGGATTAACTCAAGATGATGTTGCAAATAAAATGAATGTTACTAGACAAACTGTTAGTAATTGGGAAAAAGATGGTTATAATATTCATAAAGATGATTTAAATAAATTATCTGAATATTTAGATTTTAAAACTTCTACGAAGAAAGGTAAATATATTATTTTAAGCCTAATTATTTTATTTTTTGTAATGTTATTTATTTTGCTAATTTTAAATTTAAAGAAAAACAAAATTGCAATTTATAAAGGTAGCATCGACTATCAAATGACTAATACAATTTTTATAGAAACAAATAGTAATTATTTTCTATATTTAGGTTCGTTTATTAATGAAGATTATGATATAAATATTAAGTTATATTATAAATCTAAAAACAAAAATAAAATTTTATACGAGGGAAATTATTCAGAAAATTTGTCATTTACCGAAGAAAAGGGTTATGAAGAATATTTCGATAAGAACTTTGATATAAATAATGTATATATTGATATTACTGATAAAGATGTTACAAAAACATACAAATTCAATTTCATAAAAGAGAATAATCAATTTCATATTTTTAAAACTAAAAAAATCTCTAATGATAAAAATAATTTTAAAGAAGAAATAACTAAAAGATTACTTAATAATGGTTTTATTCAAACAAAAGATGGATTTGAAAAGAAAACAAAAGAAGGGACATTTTATTACAATATTCAATCAAATACTTGCGTGTATGAAAATAAAACAACAATAATAATTTATGATTTATACATTAACTCTATATATGTATATATCTCTTTTGATGAGAATGAAATATATGATGTACAATATATTTATAATATTGATAATAAAAAAATGGATTGCTTAAAAGGCGACTGCGATAAATATAAAAATTATATAGAATTTATGGAAAATT
>DJOC01000006.1:11395-12108 GCA_002439555.1 Caryophanales bacterium UBA6448
AGTAAAAAATTTTACGCAAAAGTGACGCAAAATTGATTTTGCGAATGCAAAGTCGATTTTGCTTTACTTTTTTTTGCTTTTTTAGTATGATTAAGTTAAGAAAAATAGAAAGGAGAATGCAATAAATAATAGTAAAATATAAATGGTTTTATCACTTTAAATATTTATATTTAATTCTTTATAAAGTGAAGAAGGAATAAAAAATGGCAAAAATAAATAAAAAGAAAAGTAAAAATAATTTAGTATTAATAGGTACAATATTTGGTGTAATCATATTAATAATGGGTTTCTTTATTTATAATGGTTATAGAAAGTATTTACTTTCAAAAGATATTATGTGTTCATATTATGAAAATGGAGAAGAAGGGTTAAAATTTATATATGTTTATAATGATGAAGGAAAATTAGACTATTTAATTGAAAAAAGACTCGTTATAGATAATACGGAAAATCGTAATTTTTATAAAATGTATACTGAAGAGGTTGAAAGAAATCCTAAAAAGTTTAAAGGTGTATATGCAACCTTAACTGAATTAGATGGTTCAAGTTTTAGAATTCAATATATATTTGATTTAAATAATATGAATAGTGATGATTTAGAGGGATTTTATGGAATAAGTGTTAAAGAACTTCAAAGTAAAAGTAAAAACTATATAAAAAATGAATTATATGTTTCTTACGGTTCACCAATTATTTGTAAATAGAATTTGGCT
>DJOC01000036.1:0-2620 GCA_002439555.1 Caryophanales bacterium UBA6448
TAGTTAATGCTATAAATAATACTAAAATTGGTGATAGACTAAATGAGGCTATTGGCCGCAGGATGAATGATATTTCCAAAAGAACTTTTGCAGGTAGAGCTGCTCAAAATGCTGTCAATAAATTAGATGATAATGGTACTTTAGATAAAGGCCAAGATGCAATGAATGCAATGTCTGGTTCTAAGGATGGTAAAACACAAATAAATAATAAAACGAATCCAGGCAATAATAAGCAAAAAATGAATTTTACAATGAATCCTAAAAAGTCTACGATTGATACTAGTAAAGATAAAAAAAATGAAATAGTAAGAAAAAAAATAGTTCAATTTATTATAAAACATCCTTGGATTTTAGGCATTATTTTAATATTATTTTTATTAATGATAATAATGCTAGTAATTTTAGGTGGCGGCGGTGGTGCTCAAGAAGAAAGTAATTATCTTGCATTAAATGGTTCTTGTAGTGACTTTCCAATGAAAGCCTCAACTTTATCAAAAAGTGAATTTATAAGTTTAATGGAAAAAAATCTTATTGCAAAACATGGTAGTACAGAGGCTACAAATTTATTTGTTAAAAAGGCGGGTACTATTTATGATATTGCCACTAAAAATAATGTTAACCCAGAACTAGTAGTTGTAAGGGCAATTGCTGAAGGATTTACACCAGGTGTTAGGTCAAATAACTTTTGGGGCCTAGCGGTATATAATGGTCAAAATTCGGGAGCAGTTTATTCTTCTTTTTCTGAGGGTGTACTTGCTTTTGTTAATAATGTTTCTCAATATAATACTATTGTTGAAATGATGAGTAAATATGCGTATATTGGGAAGTACTGGTATAATGCTGGAAGTAACTCATTAGGTGGTTGCCAATATGCTTCATATATGTATGAATTTTATGATGATGAGTCAAGGGCAAAAGAAGTTGAAAAAATTTGTGCAAAAAATGCTTGCCCATATACTATGTCTGGCGGAACGGCAACCGCGGTTAATCCTTCGAAATGTACTCCGACTACTGACGAAGATCAACTTGCTTATGCTAAATTTCAAGCGAGTAATATGGCTAAAATAAGAACATCTATTTTTGAACTTGAACCTTATGATTGTTCTAATGTAGAAACTGATATTGGTAATGTTGATATTTCTAATATTAATGATATAAGAGAACTTGGAACATTAATTGCTAAAAAAGCAATTGCAACTTTTGATCATTATCAATATAGTCAAGCTTTAAGAAATGAAAATGGTTATGTAGATTGCTCCTCAATGGTTGATAGAGCTTATCGTTTATTTAATATTAATTATTTATATACAGCTTGGGGTAATGCTGGTACAACAGTTACTGAATCACAATGGTGTAGAGAAAATGGTGCAGTTGTAAATAGTACTAACGTAAATGATCTAATTCCTGGAGATTTAATCTTTAATAATAACTGGGGTCATGTTGTAATGTATATTGGAAATGGTCAAATATTCGAAGCATCAGGACATTATCCAAGTAATCCAGAATCAGATGTTAGGGTAACAAATTATTATGGTGGAACTGTAATGGTATGTAGACCACTCAGAGTATATTTTAGAAATAAAAGTGGTTCAAATAATGCATAGGAAAGGATAAAAAATGGGAAAATTTAATAAATTAAGTATTATAATTATTACGCTTATGGTTTGTGTATTTGGTTTTTTAATCATATATTTTGCACTGTTTAAAAATAATGATGATGTAAATGTTAATATTGATAACACTCATAACTCAAATTTATCAAATAATATAAGTGGTAATAATACAAATACTACTCCAGCGGTTAAGGATGATATTAAATATTTAGTAATTGATGAATACTGTATATCATATAATAAAACTAAAAATAAGTTTAGTTCTTGTAGAAGTTCTAATGTTGAAGATCAAAAATTAAATGTTATTGTAAATTATAATTATTTAGGTAGGTACACTTTAAAATATGGAACTGTATGGAATTTATTTGATGATAATAAAGAGTATGTAGACTATGAAGGAAGCCTTTTAGCATATTCTGATGGTTTAAATGTAGAAAATGTTTCTTTTACAGCTGAAGATTTTAATAGTCAGTACATAACTGAGGCAAATAAAGTATTAAATAATAGTAAAGTTAATGTTCAAGAAAACTTACATTATAATTATCGTTATTCTGCAGGAAATATGAATGTTACAATCGTATCTAATTTGTATGGTGAACAAACACTATATTATAATCTAGCATACTTAACTTATTTGAATGAAAACTATGTTATATTTAAACACACAACAAAAACTTTAAAAAGCGAATATTCTCATACATTAAAATCTATACTAAAAATAAATAATAAAATATATATTGTATTTAATATGCTAAATGAAAGTAATTTAAAAGAAACATTTAGTATGTATGAATTTAATGGAAGTAAATTCACAAAAGTTATTTAAAAAGTGCATTTTATGTTGTATAATAAATTCATTGAAAAGGAGGAAAAATGAAATTTAAAGTTACCAAAAAAGATTTTATGTTATTTTGTATTTATTGTGGAATACTTTTATATTTTTGTGCGATAGCAGTACTTAATTTTTCTTCATTTTCGACTGATGGTACATTTTATGGATTACTTCC
>DJOC01000036.1:2782-3105 GCA_002439555.1 Caryophanales bacterium UBA6448
GAAAAAAGTAGTGATGGATATTCTAAGTGGGCTAGTGATAAAGATATAAAAACTGATAAAAATATTGTTAAGGTAAGAACAATTGATGATCATATTGAGGCAGCTGGTGTAGCACTTGTAAATAATGGTAAAGAGATGTGGGTTGATAATGGTGAATATCACAATTTAATAATTGGTTCTACAGGTTCGGGTAAAACAGAATGTGTAGTTAAGCCACTTGTTAATTTACTTTCAAAAAAAGGCGAAAGTATGGTAATTACTGACCCTAAAGGTGAGATTTATCAATATTGTGGTGAATATTTAAAAAAACAAGGTTATAACAT
>DJOC01000072.1:0-11771 GCA_002439555.1 Caryophanales bacterium UBA6448
GCTACAATAAACCAAATAAGAATTTCAAAAAAGGAAATAATAGTTGAAAGTATAGTTTTACCTTTTAAAGTGAAAAATGTTCTTATTGTATTAAGGGAAACATCAAATATACGAGCAAAAAATATTTCTATGCATATTTTAATCATTTTATAAGTCTTCTTACTTTAGAAAGCGCACACTTTTCAATTCTTGATACTTGAGCTTGTGATATATTTAAAGTCCCAGCAATTTCAGTTTGGGTTTTACCAATTACATATCTTTCTAATAAAATATTTTTTTCTCTAGCATTAATTTTGTTTAAGGCTTTATAAAGTCCTATCATTGTATCATTATCAATACTTCCTTTTTTATTATCCGCAAGGCGCTCCTCAAGATAAATAGCACTATCACCATCATTATAAACTGGTTCAAATATACTAACCGGATCTTTTAAGGAATCTAATGCAAATCCTACATCATATTCGCTCATTGAAAGATTACTAGCAATTTCATAACATTTTGGTTCCCTACCATTTTTATTAATAAAGTCTTCCTTAAATCTTAATATTTTATAAGCATCATCTTTAATACTTCTTGCAATACGCATTTGGGTATTATCTCTTAAATATTTTTTTATTTCACCGATAATAAGAGGAACAGCATAAGTTGATAACTTCAAATTATATGATAAATCAAAATTGTCTACAGCCTTTATTAAACCAATTACCCCTACTTGGAATAAATCATCTTGGTTAATACCCGTTTTACTAAAACCCTTAAGTACAGATAAAACTAGTTTTAAGTTTCCATTTACAATATCCTCTTTTGCAAGGTTATCTCCTGCTTGATATAATTTAAATAATTTAATATTTTCTTCGTGTGTTAAACATTTAAGATTACTTGTATTTATACCTGTAATATCTACTTTGTAATTACTCATATCTTTTTCCTTTCAAAGATATTTTGGTAAAAAACAAAGATTTTTATTCACAAATAAAAAATGTGAAACTTTTTTGGTATTTTTCTTGCTTAAAGTTTCACACTAATTATCTTCGATATGACTTATATACACTTTCTCTTTCAGCTTCACACTTTAAATAATTTGCACATACACTTATATCTTGTATAATTTTTTCTTTACTACAAATTTTATCTTCGCTTGCCTTAAACTCAGCATAGATGTATATTCTTTTACAAGGAATCTCTAAACTATTTAAGGCCTTTTTTATAAAATTTAACATTTCACCTGAATCTTCTTTTCTAACATTAAAATCAAATCCTAGATATTCAGGTCCACCGCATCTTACATCGACCGGATCATTTAAAGTACAATCAACACCAATTCTAACAATATCAATCATATTTACCTCCCTATAAGAAATATCTTACCAAAATTTTAAGTTTATGTCAATTTCGATATTCTAGATAATTCACTTTTTCACCTCCTAACTTCATTTTTTTCAATTGTAATATCCTTCCCCATACTTATACCAACTCCTTATTTATTATGAGATAATATAAGTATACCAAATATACAAAAAACTGATAGAAATTATCAACTTTTAACTTTGACATTTTTATCAGTTTTTATATTAACATTTATACTAATATATGTTTTTATAAAATCTCTATAATACTACGATAAACAATAATAACAATGCAAAATTACCATAGAATTACCACAAAAGTACCTTAAAATATATAAAATGGGGTAATTTTTGACATTAAAAAAGCCCGAATATACGGGATTTTCTGCATTATAATGGTGCCGACAGAGGGAATCGAACCCCCAACCTACTGATTACAAGTCAGTTGCGCTACCAATTACGCTATGTCGGCATTAATGGTGGGAGATATAGGACTCGAACCTATGACCCCCTGCTTGTAAGGCAGATGCTCTAACCAACTGAGCTAATCTCCCATTAACTTTTCTCTTGCTGACAAATAAAATTATACTATATATTATCTGCACTTGCAAGCAAAAATTAATCATTTTTTTAATTTTTTTTATATTTTTTTAATAAAGTAGTCCTTCGGATACCGCAAAAGGTATGAAATGATCCCTAATCGCGGATGATAAATTATATTTTGTTTCACCTATTTTGTAAAAATGATAGTCAATAATTTCTTCATTTGTAAAATATACTTTATCCATTTTCTTTTTACAAATAAACATAGTCATAATAATATCAAGTTCTGGATCACTTGCGGCACTCTCTTTAAAACACATTAAAGGTTTTAAATCTTCCTCACAAATTGTAAAGCCATTATGAAATTCCTCTTTTACTTCTCTAATCGCGGCTTCAACTTCACTTTCTCCATCTTCAACACCACCACCAATTAATGTCCAAGTATTACTTTTACTACTTCTAACACTTCTTACTATTAAAAGTTTACCATCTTCGATAAAGGCAACTCCAACTACTTTTTTTACTCTTTTCATCCTATCACCATATATTAAGTATACTATTTTTTTATGGTTTAATAAATAAAAACTAATGGACTTTACACTAATTTTTATAAATTGAAGAAATCAATTTTGCAATCTTTATTCCCTCAATAGCACTTGTTGTTATACCTCCAGCAAAACCTGAACCCTCGCCAATTGGGTGTAATCCTTTAATATTACTTTCCATCTTTTCATTTCTAATGAATTTAACTGGGCTACTCGTTTTACTTTCTACTGCGGCAATTATAACATTGTCATCATCAAAACCTTTTATTTTTTTACCGAAATAAGTGATTGCCTCCTTTAAAGAGGAGTTTATATAATCTGAGAAAATATCATTAATATTTGCATAAGAATAATTACCTTTTATTTTTAAATTACTTAAATCTTTTGGATTACAAGCATTATCTTTATAATCTTTAAATGTTTGAACTAATATTTTGCCATTTCCTAAACTATAAGCCTTCTTTTCTAAATTTTCTTGATATTTCATTCCATCTAAAGGACCATCACCAAAATCTTTATTATTAACAGTAACAATGATTGCACTATTAGATACGCCACTATCTCTTTTAGAGTAGCTCATTCCATTTATTGATAAATGCCCTTTCTCACTCGAAGAATTTACAACAAATCCTCCAGGACACATACAAAACGAATATACACCCCTGTTAGTGCTTGCTTGAAAGGTGAGTTTATATTCAGCCGGAGGTAAAAACTTTTTAAATTCTCCATATTGATTTTCGTCAATCTCATTTTGATTATGCATTATTCTAACTCCCACAGCAAAAGGCTTATTTTCTATTAAAACACCTTTTTCATAAAGCATATTAAATGTATCTTTTGCACCATGACCAATAGCAAGAATTAAATTATCAGTTTCATAAACATCTTTATTATTAATAACTACTCCAGTAATTTTATTATCACTTATTAAAACATCAGTTAACGTGCTTTCAAAATATATTTCTCCCCCATTTAAAATGATTTTTTCACGCATATTTTTAACAATACCCTTTAATTTATCAGTGCCAATATGCGGATGATTTTCATAAAGTATCTTTTCATCAGCACCATTTTCATAAAATATTTCAAGTACTTTTGTAATTAAGCCTTCTTTATCTTTAATGCTTGTCATAAGTTTTCCATCGGAAAATGTACCAGCTCCACCCTCACCAAAAAGAACATTAGAATTTACATTTAACTTGTTATTATTCCAAAATTCTTCGACATCTTTTTCTCTTTCTTCAACCTTTTTTCCTCTTTCAAAAACCATTACTTTATAACCAAGGGAAGATAAAATATATGAGGCAAACATACCAGCTGGACCAAAACCAACAATTATAATATGTTTTGATAGCACTTCACTACCAGTTACTTTTATTTCATTACTTTTGGAAAAATACTCTAAAATGTCTTCATTAAATCTAATTTTTTCATTAGTACTTATTAAAACATCATAAACATAAAGGACATTACTTTTATTTCTTGCATCAATTGATTTATGTAATATCTTTTGAATAGTAAAATTACTTGTTTTTATTTTTTTAGAAATCATTTCCTTTAAATTATTTGTTTTAACGTCTACTTTAATATTTCTAATCCTTATCATTGATATTCCTTCCGGCAATTAAACCTGTTATAAAACACTGCATTAAATTATAGCCACCACATTTACCAGTTAAATCAAGTATCTCCCCAATTAAATATAAATTTTTTATAGTATTTGATTCCATTGTAGAAATATTTATATCTGTAAGAGGAACCCCTCCCATAGTAACTTGGGCTTTATCATAATCATTTGTTCCATAAACTTTTAAAGTAAATGAAGTAAGGTACTTTTTAAATAATTTCTTTTCATTTGCCGTAAGACTTTTATATCTAGCAGTTTCTGATATACCAGTTTTTTTAAAAATATATTTTAATACTTTATAATTTATTATACTTTCAAAGGCATTAATTAAATTTATATTTTCAAGTAATTTCATTCTTTCTTCAATAAACTTTTCAGCATCGTCAGCAAAAGGTAAAAAATTTATTTTAATAGTTAGATTAGAATTACCTTTTACATAACCACTTAAATTAAAAACACAAATACCAGAAACACCATAGTCGATAAACTGGAGCTCTCCAGTTTCACAAGATATCAATTTATCATTATCAAATAAACTTACTTTTGCATTTAGCCTTACACCAGAAAGTTCCTTAATTGGATCTGTTTTAATTTGAGTTAAGCAAGGTTGCATTTTAGTAAATTTAATCCCTAAATTTTTAAGGATTGGATAAAGACTTCCATCACTACCTGTTTTAGCATAACTTTTTCCTCCACAGGCAATAACTAATTTATCGCACTCGTATTTATTATTAATTTTAAATCCATTTTTTATTTTTTTAATGTCATTTACTTCCTCATTAAAAATAAAATCTATGCCTTTACTTTTACATTTTTCAATAAGTAAATTATTTACGCTAGCACTATTATGTGAATATGGATAATAGTAACCATTTATAATATCAGGGTATATGCCAATAGATTCAATCATACTATGCATTAAATTTATTTCTTTAGAATTTATAATATTTGTTACTAAATCTCTATTTTCAGTAAAGTAATAATTCTCGTTAACAACCTCATTTGCATAATTACATCTTCCACTTCCTGTAAGAAGAAGTTTTTTTCCAGCTTTATCATTTTTTTCAATTATAGTCACATTATTATTTTCATTTTTGGCTTTTATAGCACACATCATTCCCGATGGCCCAGCACCAATTATTATTATATTCATTTTTGCCTCCGTATGTATTTATTATATCAAAAAAATCCTAAAAAGGATTATTTTGTAGTTATATTATTAAAACCAATTTTCACATTTTCCTGGTTTATTTAATCTTAATTTTCGAACCATTGGTTTTTCTAAAGTATTTTCTTCAGTAGAATGTAAATAGTTTTCATAAGATTTAACTTCTTTATATTCATAATCTCTTTCTAAATTTCTTTCTTCCTCCTGAAGATTTTCAATTAACTCTTTTAAAATAAGTGCATTCCCATTTAAATCTTTGAGGGCATTATTAATTTCTTTTTTTGAACCCATTATTTGATCAGATATAACTCTAAAACAAACATTTAGTCCTATTAAACATAATAATTCTTTTACATTAGGGAAACTGCATACAAACCCAGCTATAGTTGAAACATTAATTAATACCTCAATTAATATTTTTATTAAAAGTTTTCTAGCCTTTTTACTTTTTTGACTTTCAATACTATTTTTCTCATTTTGCTTTTCCTCAATTAAATTTTGAATATTAAGGACTTTATCAGGCTCATCATTTGTTTTAATTAATTTTATTCTGCCCTTTTCATTAGTTACAGCATAAGTATCATTATTTAAATTAATATATTCTTTATTCATATTTTCCTCCGAATAAAAAGTATACTAACATTTTTATTAGTAAAAATCAACAAAAAAGATGCCTTAGCACCTATTTTGAATATATATTTTTATATCATTAAGTAAATATTCTTTACCAAGTGTATGAAGTAGTTCATAATTTTTCTCTAAATATGAAAAGACATCATATTTAATAAATAAATCGTATGCTTCTTTTCCACTCATACCATTTTTTAATTTATATTCTTCGAGTAAAAAAATCACAAAATCATTTATTTTCTTATCAATCACTTGGCACATTTAAAACTCCTGTTTCTATTTCTTCTTTTAGCATATCAAACAACATAAAATAACTAAAATACCACATTTTTGTATTTTCATTTTCAAGCATTGTATATAGTTTTGAATTATAGAGTATTTCCCTTGCTTTTTTATAAGAAACTTTATAATAATTGACTATTTCATCACAAATTGAACTTACTTTTGGAACTAAATATAAAGAAAATTCTTTATTACTCATAATCTTCCTCCAATGCAAATGTGCAAATATATTTTAAATACTTTAAAGATTTTTCAGTATAAAAGGATATTTGATTTGAAAGTTTATATGTTTTTAACCTTTCAATAGTTTCTTCATAAGTTAATACTCCACTATCATATAAATCTAAAACCTTATATAAAGTGTCGTCAGCTACTGGTCCCATAACAACATCATAGTTATGAGTAAAGTTGTCACTTTTTCTATTAGCATATACAAAATCAAGCCATTTTTCTGAAGCAGTTAAAAAATTTAAAACATTCAAATCATTATCTTCATCGTATTCAAACTCATTTACATATCTAAAAATGAATTTATCTGAATTTATTCTTGATTTTTTTACAAAGGTCCATTTTACTGCTTGGTCATAATCAGTTGTAGTAAAAAAACCTTTGCCAAAGTCTGTTTTATTATTAAGTAATTCAAAGTCTGGAACAACTACAGGTGATAAACTTCCGTGAAATAATTGCACATTAATCCCTCCGTATGCATTTTATCATAATTCTATCATCAAAAAAAGATGCCAAAGCATCTATTTTGAAAGAAGATCACAAACTAAATTAGAAAGTTCAGTTGGATTATCAATAGGAAGTCCTTCGATTAATTTACTTTGTGCATATAATACTTTAGTATATTTTTCAAACTCCTCTTCATTATTTTTAAATAAATCATTTAATTTAGTTAGTATTGGATGATTTTCATTTATTTCAAGTGTTAATGATGAAGACACTTTTTCACTATTTGGCATAGCATTAATTACCTTCTCCATTTGAGTTGAAATAGCACCATTACTAGTTAAACAAACAGGATGATTTTTAAGTTTATTAGTAATCTTAACATCACTAACTTTATCCTTTAAAATTTCTTTCATTTTAGATAGCATATCCTTACTATCTTCATTTAATTTAGAAAGCTGTTCTTTTTCCTCTTTAGTATCTAAATCAAGTGATGAATCACAAACATTTTTAAATGTCTTTTCCATAAATGTATTTATAGCTCCAATAGTAAATTCATCAGCATAATCAGTTAAATATAAAATATCAAAATCTTTTTCTTTAACCATTTCTACTTGAGGTAATAAATCAATTTTTTCTACAGTTTCACCACATGCATAATATATTTCTTTTTGACCCTCTTTCATAGAATCTACATAATCTTTTAAAGTAATAAAGTCTTTCTTCTTTGAGGAATAAAAGATTAATAAATCAAGTACTTTATCTTTGTTTATGCCATAGCTTCCATAAATACCGAATTTAATTTGATTGCCAAAATCCTTAAAGAATTTTTTATACCCCTCAAAGTTTTTAGTAAGAAGTTCTATTAAAGCAGAATGAATTTTAGTTTCTATTCCTTTTGCAATTCCAAGAACGTGTTTATCATTTTGAAGAGTTTCACGAGATATATTTAAAGGAATATCATCAGTATCAACAACTCCCTTTACAAAAGAGTAATAATCAGGAAGGAGTTTTTCACACTTATCCATAATAAGTACACCATTTGTATAAAGCTCTAACCCTTTTTTATATTCTTTATAATAATAATCAAATGGTGCGTGTGATGGAATAAATAAAAGTGCTTTATAATTTTCTAAACCTTCAGCGCTATAATGAATTACTTTTAAAGGTTTTTCATAATCAAAAAATTTAGATGTATAAAAGTTATTATATTCTTCCTCAGTTATATCTTTCTTATCTTTTTTCCATAAAGGTTTCATTGAATTTAAAGTTTGAACTTCAGTATAAGTTTCATACTCATCTTTAGTTCCCTCTTTTAAACGAGAATTTTCTACTTCCATCATTATAGGGTATTTTATGTAATCACTATACTTTTTAACTAGATTTCTTATAGTGTATTCCTCCATAAAATCAGAATATTTTTCATCTTCAGTATCATCTTTTAAATAAAGAATAATGTCTGTACCATTTTCTTTTTTCGTAGCCTTACCTATAGTGTAACCCTCTACTCCTTCACTAGTCCAAATATATGAATCATCCTTGCCAACTTTTTTAGAAATAACTTCGACCTTTTTAGATACCATAAATGCTGAATAAAAACCTACACCAAATTGACCAATTATTTCACTATCTTTGCTATCAGGATTTTCCTCTTTAAATTTAAGTGAACCACTTTCTGCGATTGTACCAAGTGACTTATCAAGCTCTTCCTCATCCATACCAATACCATTATCGGTAATAGTTATAGTTCTTGCATTTTTATCTACTGAAATAAAAATTTTAAAATCAGCGGGATTAATATCAAGTGTTGCATCTTTTGATTTTTCAAAAGCGAGTTTATCAATAGCATCACTTGCATTAGAAATAAGTTCTCTTAAAAATATTTCTTTATTTGTATAAATTGAGTTAATCATTAAATCAAGTACTCTTTTACTTGATGATTTAAATTCTTTCTTTTTCATCTTTTTCATCTCCAAGTATGTTATACCATACAAAAATAGCACTTGTCAAGTTAAAGTGCTATTAAAATTATAAATAAATAAAATAAAAAAAATTTCCCTTAGGAAATATTCTCACAATTTGTTTTTTTAGCATATATGTATCCATTTAAAGTTTCATTTTCCATATTTGCTTGATGAGTAGTTAAATTATAAAACTTTAATTCAAAAGTAAATGTATTTGTTACTTTCGTGCCTTCGCTTATAATTGTGGCATTTGATACTAAAGTTTTCATTGGATTACCAGCATCACTTTTTGACCAAGTACTATTATAATCAAAATTTGTTTCTGTACTATAATTATTTGTACCAGATGGTGAAGTAACCTTCATTGTAAGTTCTTTAGAAACAACCACGCCATCAACTTTAGTGGCCTCAAGGTACTTAGCATCAGTTTCATTTACCTTTCCATAAACCTTTGAGGATGAATCATATTCAAAAATCACATCATAAGTACACTTTGTTTTAATACTTGTTGAAGCAGAATCTAAACTTATATTAAATGTTGCATTTGAGGAAGCTGCAACCTCATTATTAGCATTAGCCTCACTCATATTTGCCGGAGGTATTTGTAAACTTAAAGCTGCTTTTTCACTAGTAAATACACTGGCAACACCTTCCTCAGTTGTTATATTTACATGCACTTTGTTATTCGTATCCGCAGAAAAAGAACCAAAATAAGCATAAGCACTGGCTACAATAAGTACTAAGAAAAAGACTATTGAAATAATAATAACTAAAAATTCTTTATTTGTTAAACTATTATCTTTCATTTGCCTCTCCTTATCATAAAACTAATATATCAAATTTTACTATTTTTTTCAATTACTTTGTAAATAAAAATTAAAAAAAGAACTATTTTGTTCCTAAAAAATAATTCTTTTTACCTTTTTTAAGTAATAATACTTTTCCTTCGATTAAATCATTTTCCGTAATTACTTTATCCAAATTCATTTCTTTATTACCATTAATTGATATTGCTCCCGCACTTACCATTTCTCTTGCTTCACGTTTACTTGAGCATATCTTACCCCTTACAAGCATATCTAAAATATTTTCATTTTCTGTTACTATAAAATGAGGAACATCCTTAAATTCATTTAAAAGATTTTCTGCCCCTATTGAAGAAATATCACCATTAAATAAAGCACTTGCTTGTTTTACAGCATCTTCATAAGCTTTTTCTCCGTGAATAAATGTAATAACTTCTTTAGCAAGCGTTTTATGTGCAAGTCTTTCCTCAGGATGAAGATTATGTTCTTTTTCAATCTTATCAATTTCCTCTTTAGAAAGGAAGGTAAATTTCTTTAAATAATCAATTACCATAGAATCTTCTACATTAACAAAGAATTGATACATTTCATAAGGAGTTGTTTTATTTTTATCAAGCCAAATAGCTTTACCTTCAGTTTTACCAAACTTAGTACCATCACTTTTCGTAATAAGGGGCATTGTAAAGGCAAAAGCTTCCTTTCCATCTTTTTTTCTAATAAGTTCAATACCTGCAGTAATATTTCCCCATTGGTCTTGACCAGCAACTTGCATAGTAACTCCTCTTTCATTATATAAATGTTCAAAGTCCATTGCTTGCATTATCATATAGGAAAATTCTGTATAAGTTATACCGGCATCAAGTCTTCTTTTAATAATATCTTTGTCAAGCATATAACCAATACTAAAATATTTACCATAATCTCTTAAAAAATCAATGAAATTAATATTTTTTAGCCAATCATAATTATTTACAACTTCAAAGCCGAAAATATCTTTTGCTTGTTTTGTTAAACATTCAACATTATGATTAACTGCTTCATATGATATCATCGCTCGTTCTGCAGTAGGTTTTGGATCACCAATAAGACCTGTTCCTCCTCCAACTAAAAGTATCGGATTATGTCCTGCTCTTTTAAGCCTTGTAGCAATCAAAAATGATGAAAAGTGTCCAATATGCATACTATCACCTGTTGGATCTGTACCAATATAAAAAGTCATACCACCTTTATTTAATTTTTCTTTTAACTCGGGAGAAGATATATCTTTTATTAAGCCTCTCCATTCTAATTCTTCATAAATACCCATTTTTACCATCCTTTCAAAATAAAAACTCCATAAACATAGGGACGAGTCTTCTCGCGGTACCACCCTACTTTATGAAGTTAATCATACATCTTTATTCTTTATCGCTGAAAATGCGTTTTAGCATCCGAAGGTTGTAAAACTTCATCACCTGCTAACAAAGTTATTCTAACATAGTTTTTAAAGGTTTTCAACTTCAATTTCTTATATTTTAAAACTATTTGTAAAATCTTCGAATGATATTTGAGTTTCCTCTTCCACTTTTGGAGTTTCTATTACTTCTTCCTTTTTACCGATTTTTTCAAATTCATATTTAGGTTTAACTGTAACTACTTTTAATTTAGTATAAGTACTTCCAAAACTATTTGAATCCATAATAGGAATATCACTATTTTTTATTTCATTAACATCATCATTTGTTTTAACAACATTTATTGTTTTAACATTTGAGGTAAATGCAGATATTACTCTATAATCTTTTGTTTTATTTTTCTTGATTATTTCTTTACCTTTTTTATTTCTTGTTAACTCTACAAGTTCAGATAATTTAACTCTTTTTGCAGTATTTAAATTAGTGAAAATATTAATGTACTCATCATTATCATTAATTTGTGATGATGATATAACGCTATTATCTTTTACAGGGTAACCTTTAACACCTGCTGCTTTAGGACCAACCTCTGGGATTTGTCCAGTTTCAAATAATAAGTAATAGTTATTGTCTGTTAAAATCAAAGTTTTTTTGCCTTCTTTTTGAACGCTAATAAGTTCATCATTATCTTTAAGTTTAATGGCAGTCATTGGTTTAGAACATCTTGAAACCTCAAACTCTTCCATTCTAACTTTTTTAATCATACCATCTTTTGAGGTTAATACTAAAGATGC
>DJOC01000072.1:11876-13261 GCA_002439555.1 Caryophanales bacterium UBA6448
ATATGTTTACCTAAATCTTTCCATTTACATTCAGTTATTGTATGTACTGGAATAAATAAATAGTTTCCAAGTGATGTAAATGATAATATATAATCTCTTGTATTAAGTTCAAACATATTTCTTACAAAATCACCAGGTTTTAAAGTTGTTTCATCAGTGGCAGCCTTAAATGATTTCATTGGAACTTTTTTGATATAACCATCATTTGTAACCACTACAATAACATCCTCTTTAGGTATCATATCTTTTAAGTCAACCTTTATTTCCGTTATTTCATCTTTAATTTCCGTTTTTCTAGGAACTGCATAGTTTTTCTTAACTTCCTTAAGTTCTGATTTCATAAGGGATTTTAATTCGTTTTCATCAGATAATATTTCATGACATCTTTCAATTAACTTTTGAAGTTCTTCAGCTCTTTCCTTTAAAACTACAATATCTGTATTGGTAAGTCTATAAAGTTGTAAAGTTACTATTGCTTCCGCTTGCTCTATATTAAAATCAAATTTATTAACTAAATTTTCTTTTGCGTCGGCTTTATTTTTAGAACTTCTTATTACTTTTATAACTTCATCAAGAATTGATATTGCTTTCATAAGTCCTGATACAATATTAAATTCTTTTTCATAAGTTTTAAGTTCAAATGTAGTTCTTTTTGTAACAATATCTTTATAGTGTGCAATATAAGCATCAAGTATTTCAAGTATTCCGAGTACTTTAGGACTCCTGTTGACAATTGAAACCATATTATAATTATAACTTATCTGAAGATCAGTATTTTTAAATAAATAATTTAAAATTAATTCTTTATTAGCACCTGCTTTTAAATCAATTGCTATTTGTAAGCCCTCTCTATCGGTTTCATCTCTTACTTCACTTATACCTTCGACTTTTTTATCAATTCTAATAGAATCAATTTTACTTACAAGTGCAGCTTTATTTACATCAAAAGGTATTTCAGAAATTATAATTTGTTCTTTACCTTTTTCTTTTTTAAATTCAGTTTTAGCTCTAACAATTACTTTACCTGTTCCTTTTGTAAAGGCAGATATTATTCCCTCTTTACCTTCGACTATTCCACCAGTGGGAAAATCAGGTCCTTTTACAATTTCAAGGATTGTTTCTAATCTACAAGATGGAGAGTCTATTCTTTTTATAGTCGCATCAATTATTTCTCCTAAATTATGGGGAGGAATATTTGTCGCATACCCTGCAGAAATTCCGTTTGCACCATTTACAAGTAAATTAGGAAATTTTGCAGGAAGAACTGTTGGTTCTAAAAAACGATCATCAAAGTTAAGTGCCCAAGATACTGTTTCTTTATCTAAATCTTTTAAAAGTTCATTACTTATTTTAGCAAGTCTTGCCTCTGTATAACGGTATGCAGC
>DJOC01000072.1:13462-19133 GCA_002439555.1 Caryophanales bacterium UBA6448
GTATTTCCTGCTTTATACATTGCATAAAGTATTCTTCGTTGAACTGGTTTTAAACCATCTCTTACATCTGGAATAGCACGGTCAAGAATTATTTCTTTAGCGTACTTTCCAAATCTATCACCCATTATTTCCTCAAGGGCATAATCTTGTATTCTTTTTAAAATTTCATTTTCCATATTTTACCCCCTATAATTATCTTCCATGGTAAACTCAACATTTTCGTTTATCCATTCCTTTCTAGGTTCAACTTTATCGCCCATTAGTGTACTGACTCTTTTTTCTGCAAGAGCGGCATCTGTAATATTTACTCTAATAAGCATTCTTGTATCTGGATTCATTGTTGTTTCCCAAAGTTGTTCAGGATTCATTTCACCAAGTCCTTTATATCTTTGAACAGCATATTTACCAGAATTTTCTCTTTTTATGTTTTCAAGTTCTTCATCAGTATAAGCATAAAATCTTTTCTTACCATAATCAATTTTATAAAGTGGAGGTACAGCTATATATAAATGTCCTGTTTCAATAAGACCACGCATATATCTATAAAAGAATGTCAAAAGTAATATTTGAATATGTGCTCCATCAACATCGGCATCGGTCATAATTATTACTTTATCATAATTTGACTCACTTGCATCAAAACTTTGACCTACACCAGCACCAATTGTATAGATTAAGGTATTAATTTCTTCATTTTTAAATAATTCTTCACTACTTGCTTTATCAGCATTTATAACTTTACCACGAAGAGGAAGTATTGCTTGAAATTTACGATTTCTTCCACCTTTAGCAGAACCACCTGCTGAATTACCTTCGACTATAAATAGTTCATTTATTTTAGGATTTTTACTTTGCGCAGGAGCAAGTTTTCCAGATAAATTCTTTTCTATTTTACTTTTATTTTTACCATTTCTTGCTTCTTCTCTTGCTTTTCTTGCGGCCTCCCTAGCAGTTTTACTCTTCATTGCTTTTTCAAGTATATTAAGGGCAACCTCTTTATTTTCCTCAAGATAGAATTTTAAACTATCATAAGTTATACTTTCGGTTATACTTCTTGCTTCAGGAGTACCAAGTTTTCCTTTTGTTTGACCCTCAAACTGTAAAAGTTCCTCAGGTATTTTAAGACTTATTACTGCGGTTAGTCCCTCTCTGACATCTGCTCCATCAAGTGAATAGTCTTTGCCTTTAAAAATACTATTATTTTTTGCATAATCATTAAATGCTTTTGTAATTCCTGTTTTAAAACCAACTTCGTGAGAACCACCATCACCAGTTTTAACATTATTTACAAATGATAAAATATTTTCTTGATAAGTATCAGTATACTGAAGAGCAACATCTACTTCAATACCTTGTTTAGTTCCAGAATAGTTTATTACTTTATGAAGGGTTGTTTTATCTTCATTTATATAATCAACAAAACTTGTAAGTCCATTTTCATAATGATATTTAACTTCTTTTTTATCGGCTTCATCAATAACTTCAATTGTAAGTCCAGGAAGTAAAAAAGCACTTTCTTGCATTCTTTCACAAATTGTTGTATATGAAAATTGTAAGTTTTTAAAAATTTCATCATCAGGTTTAAATTTTACAATAGTTCCAGTTTTTTTACTTTCGCCAATTGTCCTAAGCGGATTTTTTACTTTACCACCATTTTCAAAATCAATTTCACTTATTTTACCATCACGATAAATTACCACTGTCATTGAACTTGATAAAGCATTAACTACAGAGGCACCAACACCGTGAAGTCCTCCGGAAACTTTATAACCATCCTCTGTGAACTTACCACCTGCGTGAAGGACAGTATAAATAACCTCAGGAGTACTTTTTCCTGAAGCGTGCATTCCAATCGGTACACCACGGCCATTGTCCGCTACCGTAATTGAATTATCTTTATTAATAACTATTTTTATATAGTTACCAAAACCATTTATTACTTCATCTATTGAGTTGTCTACAATTTCCCACACTAAATGATGAAGGCCTCTTTTATCTGTTGAACCAATATACATACCTGGTCTTTTTCTAACAGCCTCCAAGCCCTCTAAAATCTTAATAGACGATTCATCATATTTTTTTACCATAGTACCACCTTAAATTATTATAAATAAAAAATTAAATTTTATCAACTTAACTTTACACAATTTCTAATTTATCATGTAAAGTAAGGCATAAAAAAACATAACTAAATTCTATCGTTATGTTTAATTTCTTTTCTAATACCCTTTAGACCTTGAGAATCTTTATATTTTTCATAAAAGTCATTATCAAGCCAAATAGTTACAAAGTTATCCCATCTATTTTTAATACTTGTTTTAGGTTTTAGATTAATATTAACTTCCGGAATTTTCTCTTTTAAAGTGGAGTCATAAGTCTTTAAAAATTTTAAATAAGAATATAAAGTTAATATTTGAAAAATATATAGTGGTGTAAACAAAGTTAAATATAAAATATTTGAGTTTATTTTATTAATAAAATTTATAAAACCACTACTTAAAAAAGTTAAACTATTAATATCTGTTACAAGATAGATTAATATAACCGTAATACTCATAACAATTGTTTTAATCTTACCTATTTTTGAAGTTTGAACATTAATATTTTTTTGAAACTTTACAAATTGAGTTAAAACGATAGCAAGTTCAAATATAATCGAAGCAATAGAATATTTAGTTACTTGGAATAGAATTATTAAATTACTGCAGGAAAATAGTTTATCCGCTACGCCATCAAACATACTACCAAAAAATGTGGCAACGTGAAATTTTCTTGCTAAAAAGCCATCAATACAATCTGTAAGATAACAACATATAGAAAGAATTGCTGCATATAATCCTCCATAATTAAAATACACTGGAATCATCATAAATACACCAATTATTCTTATCATTGTAAGCAGATTAACAAATATTAACATAAACTTTTTCATACTTTCGTCCTTTCTATTTTATATTATCAAATTCAAGTAAATAATCATCATTATTATCTTTTATATTGATAGATAAAATATTTTGCTCATTAATTTTAAATATTATCTCTATATTTCTATTTTCATAACTTATTTCATTTTCATCTTCATTTACATTCTCTATTAAATCTTTGGTTAAATCATATATTTTTTGAATATTTAAATAATCTTCATTTAAATCTAAATACAAATTTTCTAAAGGCACCTTTTCATCCATATTTATTTGAAATATTCCTTCATTATCAATTTCATATTTAATAAGTCCTTCACTATTTTCTTTATAGCCTGTATCTTTTTCTTTAGTTTTATTTCCTGTAAAAACAGTTTTACCTAACGAAGTATTTACTACATATTTATAATCATAATCACTATTAAGTAATTTTTCTTTCATATCCATAAATGTTGTAACATTTTCTGTTTCATTATTTTTAGGTAAATTTTTAAGGGTATTATTGTAAGGAATGACTACGATTAAAAAGACGAATAAGAAAAATATAAGCCAAAGTCCTAGGCAAATTAAAGCGTGGTATCTTTTATTTTCCCAAAGTTTAACAAAAGTATTATCCGGATCTTTCTTTTTTAACATTTTAATTATTAACATATAAATTTTCCTTATCAATACCATTTAAAAATGCTTTTATATTCATTTCATTTTTACCCATTGGTTTTATTATTTGGGGACTTATTACGCCATCTTTACAGCCAATTTCCAAATTATTTTTACTTACATATACTTTACCTACTTCACTATTTTTTTTAATAAATGAAGCCTTACATACCTTTATTTCCTTATCATTCAAAATAAAATTTGCATAAGGTGAGGGAGCAAAAGCTCTTATTTGATTTATAATATCTTTTCCAGATTTATTAAAATCTATTTTTTCATCTTCCCTTGTTATAAGTCCTACATAAGTGGCTTCTTCATCATTTTGTGGAATACTTTCATTTTCTTTTTTCACAATTAATGGTAATGTTTTTTCAAGAAGGTTTGCCCCCAAAATAGATAATTTATTTGATAATGTTTCAAGGTTATCATCAATATCTATATTAACACTTTCCATTGAAATTATATTTCCAGTGTCCATACCTTTGTCCATATACATAATAGTTACACCTGTTTTAGTTTCACCATTTAAAATAGCACTTTGAATTGGCGATGCTCCCCTGTATTTTGGTAAAAGAGATGCGTGTACATTGATACATCCAAGTTTTGGAATACTTAAAATACTTTCAGGTACTATTTTTCCATATGCACAAGTTATGATTATATCTGGATTAATTTCACTTATTTCTTCGAATGCATCCTTAATTTTATCAGGTGTTATTACATCAATTTTATTTTCTAAAGCACATTTTTTAACTGGTGAATAAGTAAGTATTCTTTTTCTTCCTTCATAAGTATCTTTTTTTGTTACCACTAAAACAAGGTTAGTATTTTTTATTAAATATTCAAGTACTGGAACTGCGAATAAAGGTGTTCCCATAAATATTACTTTTAAGTCTTTCATGTAGCCTCCGTATAACTAGATTATACACTATTTTTCCCTAAAATTAAAGAAATTTCATTTTTTCTATAAAAATTCTACAAAACAAAAAAACTTAGACATTTCTATCTAAGTTTATAAATTAATTTTAACTTTTGATCGTGACTTATACAGCAGCAAATCTAGGAAGCAAACCATATTTTAATAAATTTCTTACTATGACTCATTAAACATATTTATAGTTTTTAATATTCTATTTAAATATTCTAAATCATTTAGTTTATGAATACCAAAGCATTTCTTCCCTAAATCTTTAAAACTTGCTCCACTAGAATATAATAATTTTCTATCAATTATTATAAATCTATCATGAAATGAATTATTATTTATAAAAGTTACATTATTATATTGATGTTCATACTTACTTTTTAATACATTATTTATATTATTTGATACTATTATTATTTTTTTATTAATACTTTTCAGTATATCCAATAATTCTTTTCCTGCATAATTATCAATTATAACTATTTCCTTATTAGATTTGCCCAAAATATCCATAAGAAGTGAGTATGCATCATACAACTCATTTTCAAAGAAAATTTTATTCATTTCTTTTTCCTTAAATTTATCTAATGTACTTTCTAAAACTAATAATCTATTTTCATGATTAAGAAGTATTTCATTTTTATTAGCAAAATATTTTCTCATTTTTACAAAAGCATCTATAATTTCTATATTTACTTTAACTGCTATATCACTTTTTAATAATCCAGATAGCATCATGATACCTTGCTCAGTTAAAACATATGGCAAATACTTATAATGTTGTCCACGTAAATTATTATTTTTGTTTAAGGTCGCAAATTGCGATCTTAAAGACAGGTTGCTAATTTCTTCATTTGTTAGTTGAAAGCAAAAAGAACTTGGAAATCTATTAATATTTCTCTTAATTACTTCATTTATTCTTCTAGTTTCCACATGATAGAGTTTTGCAACATCAGAGGATAACGTAACTTGTACTCCTCTAACTTCATAAATCATATCTTCAATTATTATTTTTTCTTTATCTGATAATAAATTCAATATGTATCCTCCTTTATTTTTTCTATTTTAATAGTATAACCTAATGGGCCTAGTATTTTAAATAAACTTTTAATATTAGGTGGATATATACCCGCTTCTATTTTAGCTATTTTATCTCTTAATACATTAG
>DJOC01000072.1:19285-27657 GCA_002439555.1 Caryophanales bacterium UBA6448
CTAAATAATTGTATCACTATTGTTCCGTATACGCAACATTTATAATAATTAAAAAAACTTAGACAATTCTATCTAAGTTTATAAATTATTTTTCGCTTTTAATTGCAGCTTGTGCAGCAGCAAGTCTAGCAATAGGAACTCTATAAGGTGAACAAGATACATAATCAAGTCCAACATTATGGCAGAATTCAACACTTGATGGATCTCCACCATGCTCTCCACAGATACCTAAATGGATATTTGGATTAGATTCTCTTCCTGAAATAGCAGCCATCTTAACAAGTTTACCTACACCTTTTTGATCAAGTTTTGCAAACGGATCATTTTCATAGATCTTCTTATCATAGTAAGCTCCTAAGAATTTACCAGCATCATCTCTTGAGAAACCAAATGTCATTTGAGTTAAGTCATTTGTTCCGAATGAGAAGAAATCTGCTTCTTTAGCTATTTCATCTGCAGTAAGTGCTGCTCTTGGAATTTCAATCATTGTTCCAACGTGATAAGTCATATCAATATTTTCATTTTTAATTATTTCATCAGCTGTTTCACAAACTATATTTTTTACATATTTTAACTCTTTTACTTCACCAACAAGTGGAATCATAATTTCTGGAGTTATTTTTATATTTAGTTTTCTTGATACAGCAATTGCAGCTTTAATAACTGCTCTTGTTTGCATCTTCGCAATTTCAGGGAATGTAACTGCAAGTCTACAACCTCTGTGGCCCATCATTGGGTTAAATTCATGAAGTGATGCAATTATATTTTTAATTTGTTCAACTGTTTTGCCTTGAGAATCTGCAAGAAGTTTAATATCAGCTTCTTCAGTTGGTACGAATTCATGAAGTGGTGGATCCAAATATCTAATTGTAACACCATAACCTTCCATTGCTTCATATAATGCTTCAAAGTCTTTTTGTTGCATTGGTTCTAGTTTAGCTAAAGCTTTTTCTCTTTCTTCAACTGTATCAGAACAAATCATTTCTCTAATAGCGGCAATTCTATCTTTTTCGAAGAACATATGCTCTGTTCTACAAAGTCCAATACCTTCAGCACCTAATTCTCTTGCTTTTGTAGCATCTTTTGGAGTATCAGCATTTGTTCTTACTGAAAGTCTTCTATACTTATCAGCCCAAGCCATAATTCTTTCAAATTCACCAGTAATTGCAGCATCAACTTTTGGAATTAATCCTTTATAAATTCTACCAGTTGAACCATCTATAGAAATCTCACTTCCTTCAGTAAATGTTTCTCCGCCTAAAGTAAAGCGTTTATTTTCTTCATCCATTACTATTTCTTGGCAACCAGAAACACAGCAAGTTCCCATACCACGAGCAACAACGGCAGCGTGAGATGTCATTCCGCCACGAACAGTAAGTATACCTTCGCTAGCTTTCATTCCTTCGATATCCTCTGGTGAAGTTTCAAGTCTAACAAGTACAACTTTTTCACCATTTTCGTGAGCTTTTTTAGCATCTTCAGCAGTAAATACTACTTTACCTGCAGCAGCACCTGGAGATGCAGCAAGACCTTTACCAATTTCGTGAGCTTCTTTTAAAGCATTTGCATCAAATGTTGGATGAAGTAGTGTATCAAGATTTCTTGGATCAATCATAAGCACTGCTTCTTTATCAGTAATTTTACCTTCATCAACTAAATCACAAGCGATTTTTAAGGCTGCTTTTGCAGTTCTTTTACCATTTCTTGTCTGAAGCATATAAAGTTTTTCATTTTCAATTGTAAACTCCATATCTTGCATATCGTGATAATGTTCCTCTAAAGTAGCACAAATTTTTACAAATTCTTCATAAACATGAGGCATAACTTCTTGTAAATGACTAATAGGTTGTGGAGTTCTAACACCTGCAACTACATCTTCACCTTGAGCATTCATTAAGAATTCTCCCATTAAATGTTTTTCTCCAGTAGCGGGATCTCTTGTAAATGCAACACCTGTTCCTGAAGTTTCTCCCATATTACCAAATGCCATCATTTGAACGTTTACAGCAGTTCCCCAAGAATAAGGAATATCATTATCTCTACGATAAACATTTGCTCTTGGATTATCCCAAGATCTAAATACTGCTTTAATAGCTCCCATTAATTGGTCAACAGGACTATCTGGGAAATCTTCACCAACTTTAGATTTATATTCCTCTTTAAACTCTCTAGCAAGCTGTTTTAAATCTTCAGCAGTAAGTTCAACATCTAAAGTTACGCCTTTTGCTTCTTTCATTTTGTCAATTAAAGTTTCAAAGTATTTTTTGCCAACTTCCATTACTACATCAGAGTACATTTGAATAAATCTTCTATAGCAATCCCAAGCCCATCTTGGATTTCCACTTTTTTCTGCTAAAACCTGGACAACTTCTTCATTTAATCCTAAATTTAAAATTGTATCCATCATACCTGGCATTGATGCTCTTGCACCACTTCTTACTGAAACTAAAAGTGGATTTTCAGTATCTCCAAACTTTTTACCAGTTATTTCTTCCATTTTTTTGATATTTTCAAAAATTTCATTTTGAATATCTTCACTTATTTTTTTACCATCTTCATAATATCTTGTACAAGCCTCTGTTGTGATAGTAAATCCTTGAGGTACAGGTAAACCTAATTTTGTCATTTCTGCAAGATTTGCACCTTTACCACCAAGTAAATTTCTCATATCTTTATTTCCTTCAGAAAATAAATATACATATTTCATTTTATTCCCACCTTTCACAAACCTTATTATATCAATTTTTTTATTAAATATATATAAATAATAAAAAAAATGTAAAGTAACTTTACACTTTTTTTAACTTTTTTAGTTCTAATTTTGTCTTGTTTTGTCGAATCGCTTGCAATTAAATAAAAAATAATATTTAATAACTTATCGAGGCGAAAGATTATTATTTATAAATAACATACTCCTTACACATGTTAATTGAAAACCTAATCCTTTCTTAATACTTTCGCCTCATTTTTTTAATGATAAACTCTTATTTTTATTATATAAAAGTGATACCCTATCATTATTTGTAAGAATATGATTTGGTCCCACTAAATTATTATTTACATAAGCTCCAAAAACAACATTAACAAAATCTCTTTTAGTTTTATAAGCAAAATCAATTATTGTTGAACCTTTAGCAAGCTCTATAGCATTACCATTTTCATCAAAAACATAAATAATATTACTAAATAATTCCTTTTGAATATGTTCAATAAAATCTTTATTATCTGGGTATTCATCATTTAAATCACAAATCGTATTAAAAAATTGATAATGAGTTTTTAAATCGGTAAGCATATTATCTTTTACGTTTCTATTATCTTTATCCCAATAACCAGTAAGTCCAAATGAATTTGCTTTGTCCATTTCACTTGTTCTTATTTGACATTGAATTAATCTATTAAATGGTCCAAATATACTTGTATGAAGGCTTTGATACATATTAGTTTTAGGACTTGAAATATAATCTTTAAATTTATAATTAAGTGGATGATATTTACTATGAATTAAACCTAAAGATTTATAGCAATCCATAACCTGCCTTACAACTACTTTAAGGGCCACTAAATCGTGCATTTCATCAAGAGTAAAACCTTTTTTCATTTTTCGGTAAATACCATATATATTTTTAGTTCTAACTTTCATATCATTAGGAATATTATTATCTAAAAGAAAATTATGAATTACTTTTTCAAGTTCAAATATATTATCTGATTCATATTTTTCAAAATTATATTTTTGCTCTAATATATTATGATATTTTTCAGGTTCTAAATATTTAAATGATAAATCCTCGAGTTCAGTTTTTATATGATATGCCCCAATATAGCTTGCAAGGGGAACATATATATTCATTGTTTCTTTGGCTTTTTCTATTTGTTTTTCTGGTGTTTTAAAATCTAGTGTACGCATATTATGAAGACGATCAGCAAGTTTAATAATTAATATTCTTGGGTCTTCAATTATACTAGTAATAATTTTACGCATATTTGCAAGATTTTCTTCCTCTTTTGTTTGAAAATTTATTTTAGTAAACTTAGTTACTCCTTCGACTAGAGTACAAACATTTTCACCAAATAAAGATATTATTTCCTCTTTTGAGGTATTTGTGTCCTCTAAAGTGTCGTGCAAAAGTCCTGCACAAACAGTATCACTATCTGCGTGCATCTCTGCTAAAATATAAGCAACTATTAAAGGGTGAATTATATAGTCTTCACCACTTTGCCTTTTTTGACCTTTATGCTTATCACTTGCAAAATTATAAGCCATCTTAACCCTACCTACTTCATTTAAGTTATAACTACCAAATAGTTTAATAAGCAAATCCAAATTAACTCTATTCATACATACCCCACAAAAAACTTAAGACTATCATAACAAAAAATATGGTATTTTGTAAAGAAAAAAGAAGTTATTTTTCTTTTTTAACTTCTTCTTTTTTAGGTTCATCAATTTTGAAACCATAATGTTTTCTAACTTTATTTTCTATTTCAGTTTTAAGTTCAACATTATTTCTTAAAAATGCTTTAACATTTTCTTTACCTTGACCAATCTTTTCACCATTATATGAATACCAAGCTCCACTTTTATCAATGATATCAATATCACTTGCAAGGTCAACTATTTCGCCCTCTCTTGAGATTCCTTCACCATACATTATGTCAACACTTGCAGTTCTAAATGGTGGAGATACTTTATTTTTAACTACCTTAATGTTTACTTTATTTCCGACAACTGTATCACCAGATTTAATTTGTTCACCTTTTCTTATATCAAGTCTTACACTTGAATAAAATTTAAGTGCTCTTCCACCTGGTGTAGTTTCTGGATTACCAAACATTATACCAACTTTTTCTCTTAATTGATTGATAAAGATACATGTAGTCTTACTCTTATTCATATTTCCCGATAATTTTCTAAGAGCTTGACTCATAAGTCTTGCCTGAAGGCCAACATGTGAATCTCCCATTTCTCCATCAATTTCAGCTTGAGGTACCAAAGCCGCAACAGAGTCAATTACAATTAAATCAACAGCTTCACTTTTAACTAATGCATCGCATATTTCAAGTGCTTGCTCGCCAGTATCTGGTTGACTTAATAATAAATCATTAATATTTACACCTAAATTTCTGGCATACACAGGATCAAGAGCGTGTTCAGCATCGATAAACGCTGCTCTTCCACCTTTCTTTTGTACTTCAGCAATCGCCTGAAGTGCAATAGTAGTTTTACCACTACTTTCAGGTCCAAATATTTCAATGATTCTTCCAACTGGAAAACCGCCAACTCCTAAAGCAATATCAAGAGCAAGTGAGCCAGATGAAGTAGTATCAATTTCGATATGTTCTTCATTACCAAGTCTCATTATGGCACCTTTTCCAAATTGTTTTTCAATATCAGCTAAAACCCCTTCTAAGATTTTATCCTTGTCTTTTTCATCTTTTGTTATTTTCATTTTTTACCTTTCTAAAACTCTGACATTTTCATTGTAACTTAATATTTAAAATATATCAAGTTATTTTGTCATTACAAATTAATTATATTATACCGATTTTTATTTGTCAAGTACATTTGTTCGTTATAATGAAAAAACAAAAAATAGTAAATTAATACTATTTATTTTGAAGCATATTTAATAAATCGATTTTAAACATTTCTTTTGAGGCATTTTGTTTAGAAATCATAATACCTTTATAAGTTGTAAGTTCACTTCTGTGACCTTCTAAAAGTATATCTTCTGGTGTTAAAGTTTCAAGCATTACAATACCTTCTTTTTTATGAACAGTATATAAAAGTTTAACTTCACCGTGAATTTGAGTAAATATTTTATCACTAGGAAGCTTTAATTCATAACTTTCAGTACCATTTTTCTTATTTTCAGATATCTTCTCACCTACTAAATTACCATTTCTTAAAGATGGATAATATTCAAAAGTAAGTTTTTTAAAAGCTATCATATTATATTTCTTTAAAGCTCTTTCTAGTTTTCTAAACTCATTTTCATTAATATAATCTAAAACATATCCTTTCATTTTCCATTTCCCCCTTATTACGCTATAATTATAGCATAGTTATCAAATAATGTCAAGTTTACACCTCAATATTATTATTTACCCAATGGAACCTAATTATACAATGATTTTTATTTACTGTCAAATAAAAAGTGAAAATAACATCTATTTTCACTTAATTTCTACGATTTACCGATATTAAAGGCATATCTATCGTTAATTGTTTTATTCTTTCAATAATTCTTCGAGCTTTAACATTATCAACATTATCTTTAGAACAAGACAAGTGTTTTTCAAGTTCATTTATATCTAAATTACTTGTAAAAAATGTAGTTTTATGTTTATTCATTCTTTCTTGTAAAATAGTACCAAGGATCTCATCTCTTCCCCAATTAGTTACATTTTCAGCACCAATATCATCAAGTACAAGAATTTCCACATTTGAATAGTAACTTACCTTACTTTCTACCAAAGATAAATCCTCTTTTAAAGTTCGAAGTAATTCAGGGTAATACACTATTTCATATGAAATATGTTTTTTTATTTCAAGTTCATTTAAAAGGCAAGCAAGTAAAAAAGTTTTACCACTTCCAAAACTTCCGTGTAAATATAAACCTTTTGGACTAGATTTAATATTGTATTCATCATAAAATTTCTTTAAAAATTTAATTAACTCTATTCTATTTTTATCAGACACATCAATATCTTTCATACGAGCATTTTTTAGTTCATTATTTTCATCTTTTGCATTTAAAATATTTTCATATTCTTTTAACTTTTTACATTTTGCATAACCAAAACATAAGAAACTTTCTTTATTCTCCGGATAGTATACATAACCTTTAATTTTATTTTTACACTCACTTAATCCAGGACATTTTTTACAATTATGTAATTCATTTAAAGTGTCCTCTAAAGAAGATAAATTATTTTTAGCTTCGGTTTCATTTATCTTAAATTTATTTATAAGTGCTATAAAATTAGGATTATTTTTAAGTTCTTCATATTTATCATTTAAAATATTTTCATTATAATTACTTTTTATTTTTTCCATTACTTAAACTCCTTTAACAAATCAGTTAATTCCTTTTGTTCTTCTTCAGATGCATCATTTTTTTCAATTTTTGTATTAAACCAAGCAGGTTCACTAATTTTCTTACTTGAAACAGTTATCTTTTTATTTAACTTTTTATGTTCTTTTTCTGCAAACTTCATAGCTTCTTCAGCAGTTTTTAAATCAGCCCTTTTCCATTGACCTGCAATAGTTTCAACATAAGCAGTTGTAAGACGATTATTATTTTTACGAAGACAATAATCAAGTAAAACATTTACTACTGCTGGCGTAAGTTCTAAATCCACCAAAAGGTTTTCCACAAGTTTTAAATCTTTAGTTGTAGGACTTGCACCTTTATTTTTATATTTTAAAAAGTCATAAGGACTTATACTTTCAAACATTTGAACAATTTGAGCGTGAAGTGAGTTATCGCCACTTGCCTTTTTTAAGTATTCTGGTTGAGTTCTATAAACAAGTGTTGGCATACTATTTGACGATAAATTATATTTCTTTCGAGCATTTATTCTAAGTTCATTTTTATCAATCATTCCAAATTCATTTAAACTAACTCTTATAAGTTCAATCATTTGTAAAGTATCAAAATTATATATAAATGATAAATTATCAATTAATTCTCTAGCCTTTTTATTAAGAGCTTTTTCTGATAAAACACTTTTTGGTATCGAAGAGATAATTAGGTCATAATCGATTTTACTATTTAAACTAATTGAACTTGAGCATCTTTCTTTAGCACCATCCTTCGGAGCATAGGAAGAAGAGGTAAATACTTCATCCATCTTTTTAGTAATTTCCTCATAACCGGAATAATCACTTCTTTTCTTTTGAAAATATTTAAATAATTTATCATATTCATCAGGTCCAATATTACTATAAAGTACCATATTAAGTATTGGATGATTAAAAAATTCTGATGGTAAAAGTGGACTATAAAGTTCATAAATATATGATTTTACATCACCAGGTTTTACATATGTTTTTATAAGTCCTGCGGCTTCAAGAGAGTAAAATGCACTTTGAACATTTTCCTTCGTATCATTTAAAAGTGAAATTAAATGCTGATGAATTTCTTCTTCACTTTCTTCCTCTTTTAAAGATAAATCTTGCCACAAAATAAGATATAAAGAAACCGCTAAACTTCCTATTATAGGCATATAAAAAGAAATTAAGTTTTTCTTGTCTACATCACTTAAAATAGTCTTATTAATAACTTTATACTTATCTGCAGGTAAAAACATATTTTCCTCCTACAAATATTATAAGATATAAAAATTAAAATCACAATAAAAAA
>DJOC01000072.1:27778-31198 GCA_002439555.1 Caryophanales bacterium UBA6448
AAGTACTGAAACTATAGATATTTTCATAGGCATTTTATTAATGCTTTCTTTAATATCAAGGATTCTTTTATCAGTTAAATAATTTATTTGATTAGTTAAAGCTCCCTCAATACTATTACCAAATTCATTAGCTTCGATAATATTAAGTATTACATTGCAAACACTTTTCGAAGGTATTCTTTTCATTAAATCTCTTAAGCCTTCGGTTAAAGACTTTCCAATACTTACTTCATCAAGCATTCTTTTAAACTCTGTACTTAAATCACTATCAATACTTTTAGAGGTGATACTTATACATAGTTTTAAATTTCTTTCACTTTGAATAGTTAGATTTAATACCTCGAAAAAGAATATTGCATCACTTTCTAGTTTTCTTGCTCTTTTTTTAATTTTAACATCAACACAAATATATTCAAAAAAGATATAGAATAAAAATGTTAGTATTGGAGCAATAAAATAGCCTGAATTAAAATAATATATTGAAACTATAAATACAAGTATAGATAAAATAATTCTCACTGTCAAAAATTCATTAATATTAATTTTCTTATCATAGGACAAATAATTAAATTTACTTTCTAAAGCTTTAATCGAAGATGTTGAATATATATTTTTATAAAAATCGTTTACTTTCATACTTTCTCCACCTTCGTTATTTTTTTAATTGTAATAATATAAATTACATATATCAAAAGAATAAAGAAATCAATTATAAACCCTATTTTTGTAGTTATTAATACTTTAAAATAATCTTTATTAAGCATTGTAATAACTATTATAAATACAAATGGTATAACCACTAAAATACGATATAACATTTTACTTGAACTTGTTAAAGAATTAAGTTCATTTTTAATTTTTAATTTATCATAAAAGTGCTTTTCTATCATATTAAATACTGAAACTATATTACCACCTGTTTTATTTAAAAGTGATAATGATGATGTAATATATTTAACTTCCTCGACTTTTACTCTATTATAAAATCTTTCAAATACTGTAAGAAGATCAAGTCCATAATCAATATCTTTGGAAATAATTTCAAATTCCTCTTTTATGGGACTTTCTGTAGAGGTTTTAACAATATTAATTGCTTGCCAAATATTTTTTCCACTTTTAAAGGCACTATTCATTATTACAATTGCTTGTAAAAGACCTGCCTCAATAGTATTTCTTTTCTTTTTATAAATTATAATTAAGATTATATCTATCATAAAAAAGCTTACAAAAGAAAGTATTATAAATAATGATAAATCAGTTTTAACGCCTTTTAAAATAGACATTATTATATAAAGAAAATCAATAAATATCATATATAATATTTTAATAGATATATAGTCAATTGGTCTTAAATTATTACTTTTATTATAAATTAAATACTTTGAAAGCCTAACAGAATATTTTTTAAGTATTACTGACTTACTATTTAATTTAGAAATCTTTTTAATTATTTTTAAAAAGAATATCATTAATCTATCAACAAAACTTATAGTATTATTTTCACTTACATTAACTGTGAATTTTTTTAGTTTATTTTCTAGTTTTATAGAAAAATATAAACGCACAAAAAGAAATGCACATATTATAAATACTATGCATATACCAAGTATTACGATTATTTTTGGTAGCATTTCTTTCATACGAATCCTTTCTATTTAAATATTTTTCTTATATCCTTAAAGCCATAACTTTCAAGTCTTTTTATGCAAACAGGTACTTTTTTACTTACTTTATAACTTCCATTTACTTCACCAAGCGGTGTAATGCCCTCTTGGTTAAATGTAAATATATCATTAAGTTCTATTTCATCTTCCTTAAAGCCAACAATTTCTGATATTCCACTTACTTTTCTTTTACCATCTGAAAGCCTTTCAATATTTACAACAATATTAATTGCATTATAAATATACTCTCTTACCGCCCTAACTGGTAAATCAATATTTGCCATTAAAACCATTGTTTCAAGTCTATGAAGAGCATCTAAATTACCATTTGCGTGCAGGGTTGTTAAACTTCCCTCGTGTCCTGTATTCATTGCTTGTAACATATCAAAGGCCTCTTTTCCTCTTACCTCACCAACAATAATTCTATCAGGTCTCATACGAAGAGAATTTCTTACTAAATCTCTAATTGTTACTTCACCACTTTTTTCATAATTTGTTGTTCTTGTTTCAAGCGTAATAACGTGAGGTTGAGAAAGCCTTAGTTCTGCAGCATCTTCGATAGTTATTATTCTTTCTTTTTCTGGTATAAAACTACTTAAAATATTTAAAAGTGTTGTTTTACCACTACCAGTTCCTCCGCATACTAAAATATTAAGTTTTGATTTAACACACGCTTCCAAAAAGGTTGCCATATCTGGTGTAATAGTACCAAGTCTTACAAGCTCATCTGCTGATGAAATACTTGCTTTAAATTTTCTGATGGTAATTACAGGTCCTTTTGTAGCAAGTGGAGGTATAACTGCATTTATACGTGATCCATCTTTAAGACGAGAATCTACCATTGGTGATGATGAATCAATAGTTCTTCCCATTGGCTCTATTAACTTTTGAATTGTTCTAATAATATGTTCATTATTAATAAAGGAAACACTTTCATCCTTAATTAAATTACCATCAAGTTCAATATAGATTTCACTTGGTGAATTTACCATTATTTCCGTTATATTTTCATCCTTTAAAAGTTCTGTTAAAGGTCCATAACCATTTATTTCATTTTCAATTAAATTATATAAATAATTTCTTTCCATTGAGGTAAGTTCTATACCTACAACGGCTTTATCAATTTCTCTTGAGATAAATGAAGTTATATTATCTTCATTTTTTAGATTTAAATCAATTATATTTTCGACGATTTTAGTTCTTAAACTATCAAGTAAATCTTTATTGGAAAATACTTCATAGTCCACTACATTATTATTATTTTCAGTAGCATCATATTTAAATACCTCTTTTAAACTACTCATTACTTTCCTCCATATCATTATAAATACTTGTAAATGCTTTATTTGCTTTAGGATAAATTTTACTAAACTTTTTATCTAATGTAATAATACTTCCATCAAATACAAGTGAATCATAATTTTTCATAAAGAAGTTACTAGATAAATAATAGTCTACTCCAGTACCTACCATTTTCTTAATATCATATAAACTATAATAGTTTTTATAAGGATTTGTACTTTCATTTAATAATACTTTATAATTTGTTTTACCCGCAACTTTAAAGATATTAATCATACTACGCATATTTTTAATATTAAGTAAATCATTATTCATTACAAATAAAATATTATCTACATTATCAAGTAAATCAATATTTGAACTAGAACAATCACTATTTGTATCAATTATTATATAGTCATATGAATATATACTTTTTTCTAAAATAAATTTAATAAAAGCATCATTTATTTTA
>DJOC01000086.1 GCA_002439555.1 Caryophanales bacterium UBA6448
TTAATAGTTAGTCACCTCTTTTTTTAATCTTAAATAATATTATTCTTGTACGTATACAAATATAATACCAAATAAAATATTTTTTTAAATTTTTCTTGCATATCTTCTACCATTCAGGATTTAAAACTTGTGCATGAGTACCACCCATGTTATCAAAATAAGATGAAAAACTAGCATTAATATTAAATGCGCCTCCAAGTCCGCCATTTGGAGAAAGAGATAAACCAAAATTGGTACCTAATGTCAAGTTTTTAACAGTATGTTGATAGGAACCGAAAGCATTTACAGAGGAACCATCATTTTGTTTTGCAACATTATAATAAAATGTAAATATCATATTAGACATCGTATGCATCTTTGTAGTTGAGCCAACTGGTAAAACTATATTTCCATCTTTACATGGGTATGGAATATTATCATATTGTGTATTCCAAACAATTTCTTCAGTATAATCTTTTGGTATTTGGAAAAAAACGGCATAACCCTCACTTTGAAAATACCATTTATTAGTATATTGTTTATTTTTAGAAGTATGGATCAATCTACAAGTATCATAATCATCCCAACTGCCATATGCATTTTGAGAACCAGAAACAGGTATTTGAGTTGCTGAAGGTCCAGAAATACCAAATAGGTCATTTCCACGATATGATGGCGTCTTTTTCCATACTAACTCATTTTTTAATCTGTATTGTTTAATACTAGAAATATAACTAATTGAAGTCGTTAATTTTTTAGCATTAGTAACATGAATTTGTGGGTTCGAATTATAAACAATATCAAAAAATTCATCATTAGCAATATCTTGATATTCATTTTCAGTTATTTCAGTATTAATAATGTTAATTAAATTATAATTATTATTATTAAAAATTAAACCTTGACTTTCATCTAAAATAGCATTGTTCTTTTCATATATATATACGGATTTAATATATATTGTATTGTTATCAATCAATTGAGATAATATATTCTTATTATCATTTACTACATTTTCTGGCATATTCATTATTTCTTCATTTGAAAAGCCTAAATTTTTCAAATTTATAACATCATTTTCAGTTAATAAAATACCATAATTATTTTTTATACTTTTGGCATTTAGCCTACAATAAATAAAACACAAACAATTGTCAAAAATATTTTTTTCATAAAACACTCCTCTCATTATTTTCTTTTTAACAATTTATAATATAATCAAAACATAACATCACTCCTTATTTTGATTAAACCATATTTCTTTTCTTTAATAAAGGTCCTTTATGTCCCACAAAAAAAGATATAGTTAATCTACATCTTTTCTTGCCAGTATTGAAGCTGGAGTTTTTGAAACAATTTTCATAATAGGTAAAAGTCCTACAATTATGTTAAATAAGTATACAATTATAATACTCAAAATAATTGTAAATGGATTTACCAAATAATTTTTTTCAAAATAACTTATTGTCTGAAGTGTTTTTAAAGCATAAGTCGTAAATAAAATACCTGGAAGAGATGCCACTGTGGTAATTGCAATAATTTCTCCATAAAACATTTTATAAATATCACTTTTTTTAGTACCTATTGCTCTATAAATACCAATTTCCTTTATTCTTGAAAGATATGAAGAACGAATCATTAAATAGATTTCTACAAAAGAAATAAATAGAATAATTCCGGATACTATAAGTCCTGATTTAACAGTTGTTTTCCTTGAATCTAAATACTTTTCTTTAGCACAGTCATAAGAACTTACAACATTTAAATTTTCATTATTTAAACTTTCTATAGCTTTTTCTTTATCTTTAGGCATTATAGTTAGATTTTTTGATTTACTAATTAAATCATATTTAATCATATTTTCATTTACAAACATATAACTAAAATTACCTTCATAATAGCCCACTACTGTAAGTTTTTTATCATTAATTTTACTATCAATTTTACTATTAAGTGGGTATTGCATCTCATTATTAATACTTATAACAACTTCATAATCATTTTCTGGAAGTCTACCTTTTTTAATATTTAAAGTATCATAAAATTTATAATTTAAATATTTTTCGTTTAAAGTAGTATCATCCACTATATAAAAGTCATCACTACTTAAACTATTATATAATGCATCCATCATATATTTTTCGTTAATAAAAATGCTATAATCTCCTATATCGGATATACCTGATATAGTAAGAACCAGCCTATCTGAATAAATTTTATATCCAACTAAATCCTGAAGAGTATGTCCAGTCTGAAGTCCCATACTTTCTTCACCTGTAAAAAGATTTTTTAAAACTGATTTATCTACCACTACATCAAATTCATTATCTGTTTTTTTACCATAAATAATATCTTCATCTGTTACATAATCTTTTTTTACTGCAATACCTGAAATACTACCTTTGGCATTTATAGTTTGATAATAATCATTAAAATCCATTTTAAAGTTAACAGTTCCCTCGCCAGGTAAAATATAATCCACACCTTCGGCTAAAGAATACTTTTCAAAATTATCTATATTTATTTTTTGCATTTTTGCCTCAAGATAATTTCTATTCTTTTCAATAAAATAACTATCTTTAACATTCAATATTCCAAACATATTACTTACTGCATACATAATAAATGCACCTGATGCTAAGAAGCCTAATAGTAATAACTTTTTAATAAATGAATAATCAAGAATTTTTTTAAAACCTAAAAATATTACATTGAATACATTAAATATTGAACTATATTTATGTTTAGTGGTTTCAATATTTTTAAAATCAAATTCATATTTTTCATAAATCGATTTATCTATTTGTTTATAGTGATCATTTATTAACTCTATGTTAGAGTTTTCATCAACTACTTCGATTTTCTCACTACCATTTGTTTTAATATAAATATTATTATTTTTAGCAATTATTGTTATATTTGATTTAATTTTATCATCAAAATATAATGTTATATTACCATTTTCCTCTTTAGTTTTAAAATCCTTTAAATAAATTTTATTGTCAATTCTATAATCAAGTGAGCCTTCATTATTATTCTCGTAATCCTTTATAATTTTGCCATCTGATAATTCAATAATTCTATCAGCATAAAATTTTGCTATATCATTTTCGTGAGTAACAAGAATTACTAATCTATTTTTAGAAATTGACTTAATGATATTCATTATTTCAATTGTATTTTGACTATCAAGGTTACCTGTCGGTTCATCACATAAGAGAATGTTAGGATTTTTCACAAGTGCTCTTGCAATTGCCACTCTTTGTTTTTCTCCTCCAGAAAGCATTCCTGCAGGTCTATTTCTATATCTATAAATTTTTAGTGTTTCTAATACAAAATTAACTCTTTTTTCAATTTCTTTTTTATTTTTTACACCAACCATTTTAAGGGCTATAGCAACATTATCAAATACGCTTAAATTTTCTAGCAAATTATAGTTTTGAAAAATATAACCAATATTTAGATTTCTTTCTTTATCAACATAGTATGTACTTTTCTTTGTAACTCTCTTGCCATTAATATAAATCTTACCACTTTTAACTTTATCAAGACCACCAATTACATTAAGAAGTGTTGTTTTACCACATCCACTTGGTCCCAAAAGACACACAAGTCCAGTACTATCAAAACTTACGGAGGTATTATCAATAACATGAATTTCATTTTTCTTATTTTTGTTAAAATATTTATTAACCTTTTCTAATTTTATCATTACTGTGCCTCCTCCCTATAAGTTTTCATCGCTGATGAATTAAATAATTTCCTTGAATATCTAAATGATATAAGAATACTCATTACAAAACATACTACATAAACAATAATATAATCATTTATTCCTAGATATTTAACCATATCATATAAGCCATTATTAACTATGATGTTATTTTTAACTAAAATACATAATCCTAGTATTAAAATAAATGCAATATGGTATATCAAAAATAATTCAATATTAATTAAATCCTTTAATACCTTTTTAGTCGCTCCAAGAATTCTTAATGTAGCATAATAAACATTTCTTGATTTTTCAATTAATCTTATAACAAAGTATGCTATAAAGAATAGTACAACAAATATAATAACCATTACCACTAACTTAAATATCTTAATTACCTCAAGGGCACCACCAGAGTAATTAACTTTTACATTTTTAATAAAGAGTGGTTTGAATCCATTCATTTCAAGATAACATCTTGCCTCGGGAATATCTTTAACATCTTTTAAATAAATTGAGGCCTGATATATTCCTTTATCAAATAATGAATTATAGTCGTCTTTAGAAATAAATAATGTAAAGCTATTATTATCATAGTCATTAAGTCCAGTTAAACTTTCAAAATTATATTTAGTGTATAAATCTGATACTTCAAGTTCAACATTACTTTCATAGTAAATATTTTGAGCTGTTACACTAATTTTATTATTTTTACACCAGCCATATCTACACCAACTATTTAAATCATATGGAACAACTGCTTTTCCTTTTGAAACTTTGTCACTAACTCTATACATCATATCAACATTTTTATTGTCCACTTTTATAGATATTTTACTATAGCTTTCATAACTAGCCATTTTTATAAGATCCATTACTTTATCACTAACATAAAAAGTATCATTATTATAACTATTATCTGTTAAAACGTATCCCGAAACTTTTATATTATTTAATATACTATTTGAACTATCGGAATTTATAAGAATTAAATTAGTTTGTAATAACTCCTCACCCATTGAATTAATATAATAACTGTCTTTACTTGTTCCTAAAATTATTTCATAATCAGAACTTGGCATTTTACCAATAACTTTACCTTTTAATTCATTTAAACTTTTAACATTACCATAAAACCAAAAATTACTATTATTTGATAAACTAAATGTTGAATCTAATATTACATCATTTTTTACAATGGATTTTACATAATCAAGTTTACTTATTTTATCTAGTTCTTCACTAGTTATTTCACTATTATCAGTTTTCTTAATTACAATTCTTTCATCAGATAAATCGTTAAAATAATAATTATATCCATTTTTATTTTCTTCATACTCTGCTTTTCTAAATGAAGAATATATTCCTAAAAAGGCAAAAGTAATTAATAAAAATACCATCAAAAGTAAAATAAACTTCATTGGTAAATTAAATGTATTTCTTACTCCTAATCGGATTTTATTTAAAAAACTAATATTTTTATATTCGTGAAGTTCTATTTTACTTTCTTCATAAGGTTTAATTGTTATATCTTCGCGAACTTTTCCATCGTGCATTTCAATCTTACGAGTGGCAAGGTCCTCAACATCTTCATAATTATGAGTTACAACAATTACAAGTTTATCTTTTGCTACTTTTGCAAGAAGTTTCATTATAGACGCTGCAGATCTGCGATCTAAGTTACCCGTGGGTTCATCCGCTATTATTATTGGTACATCTTTAGCAAGTGCTCTAGCAATAGCCACTCTTTGTTTTTGTCCTCCAGATAAATGAGATACTTTACTATTTCTATATTTGTATAAGTCTACCTCTTTAATTAATTCAATAACTTTCTTTTTAATATCTTTTTTCTTAAAACCGTTTAATAAAAGTACTAACTCGATATTTTGATACACTGTATAACTACTTACTAAGTTAAATGATTGAAATATATTTCCTATATAACTCTTTCGATAGTTTTCGGCTTCTTCATTACTATAATGGCTTGTTTCAGTACCATTTATGTACATTTCTCCTTCTTCATATGTATCAAGACCTGATAATACATTTAAAAGTGTACTTTTTCCACATCCACTTTCTCCGGTTATTACAACAAACTCTCCTAAATAAAAATCTAAAGATATTTTGTTAAATCCTGATGCAACAAGACCTTTATTATAATAGAATTTGCTTACTTTTTTTAAACTAAGTATTGGTTTATCTTTACTCATCGCAATCCTCCTACATAAATTATATTATATAAAACAAATTTATACAAATATAATATAACATTACAAAGTGACAATATCGTGACTTTATTTATTTTTTCTCATTTAAGTTTAAAACATTATGTGATATACATATCTTAATAATTTATAATCAATTATATTTTTTAAAGTATTAGAGCCAATATCAATCATTTTGTCGGCACCGACAAAATGATTTGACACTACATAATTACAAGCATTTATTGCTCTTTCAATTACACTCTCAAATTTACGCTATTGAATATACTCCAATGTTTTTTGTAATTCCCTTGCATATCTGTTAGTGAACAAGCATATCTGCTTACTTTATAGTCCAAGATAATTTTGGAAGAAATCCTTGTTTTTCCAATTTTGGTGTCTACACCAAAATTGGAATTAATGTTGTTTCTTTGAAAACACACAATTTGAGCCTTTTCAATAACTGATTAAAAATGGCTCCATTTTGTGGTATCAAATGGCAAGCATATCTGGATAGTTTATAATCACATACATATTGAATATTTCCATTACCACCGATTATCGGTTTCCTGACATCAAGAAACTGTTCTAAAACCTCATAACCGCTTGCATTGCAAGCATTTATTGCTTTATTTATTACCTTTTCAAAATTTTCCCATTTGTTATACTCTAATACCTTTTGTAATTCTCTTGCATACCAATATTCATTCCCATTCTCATCAATGTGTTTAATACTTTCAAATACAGTTTCATTTATTTTTTCTAATTTGTTCATTTTTTACCTCTACTTTCCAATTTTTATTATATTTTCCTTTTCAAGTTCTTTTAAACTCTTTTCTGGAGTTGGTAAGTCTTCTGGCATAGTTCCTCCTAATTTTTCAATTGTATTACGGACCTCTTTTCCAACTTTATAGTGAGTATTATTCGCTTTATTTTCTCCAATAATATTATCTTTTTTTAATTTAGACTCAGTTTGCGTTATTCTAAATAAATTTGCCGCAAGCTCTTCACTTCCCATATTATCTAAAATATCTTCCCTATAACGAAGACCTTTTCTTTTGGCAATGTCATCAGCTGTTTCACCATTAT
>DJOC01000061.1:0-10921 GCA_002439555.1 Caryophanales bacterium UBA6448
TTTTAATTTAGTTAGAAAATAATACTTTTTCAGTTTTATAATCTTTAGAAATTAATATTATTAAAATAATAGAATAAATAATTGTAGATATAAACATTGAAAGCATATTCATAATATCATTTTTTCCTATATTTTGACAAAAAATCATTTTTAAAAATGTTGCATGATTAACAATTGGTATTAGTGACAAAGTTAAGTTCATTTTTATTCCAAGTGTATCTAAAATCATAGGTATCATTGTAAATAAACTAACTGGTGTTAATGAAGATTGAGCTTCTTTATATGATTTTGTTTTACTAGCAATAAATATACATAGTCCACTTACAAATATTGAAAAAGCAAACATTATTAAAAGTCCCATTGTAATAGTCGAAAAGTTAAAATTTAAAGTTGCTTCTTTATATATATTAAACATTTTACTTGCAATTATAAAGGAAACAACAGTTAATACCATACTGATAATCGAAGTAATTAAACAAGATATAACAATTGAAAGGTATTTACCGATAATAAGTTCTTCATTTTTAATGGGAAATGTTAATATTGTTTCTAATGTTCCCCTTTCCTTTTCACTTGCAATTATATCAGTGGCTGTATAAATAGCGGTTAAAGAAATTGCCATTACAGCAAAAATAAATCCCATTGTTACAATTGTATTAATTAAATCATCAGAACCCGATAAATTAACATAGTTATATGTAATATTTTTATAAACTTTATTAAAATCAGCACCAATTTCTGATAAATAATTTTGAGCTAAATAATCATTATAATTACTTAGAAAATTAGCAAAATAATTACTTGCAAGACTACTATTTTTAGTTTTATCATTTGCATAAATATCGTAATTCTCATTAGTTTTTATTACATATGCATCTATTTTATTTGTTTCGTATGCTTTTTGCATATCATCTTTATTTTCATAATACTTTATTTCTATGTTTTCGCTAATCAAGTTTTTTTCAATATCATTTAAATTATAGTTAATTCCAACATAATATTTTTCGTTTTCACTTGTATTCATTAATTTGTCATACACATAAGAGAAGATAAATATAAAAAGTGGTATCATAATTGGTGTAATAAGCATCATCATAAGGGACTTTTTATCCCTTAAAATAGTTCTTAATTCCTTTTTTATTGTGATAAATACATTATTCATTTTCTTTACCTCCGATTAAAGCAAAAAATGCCTCCCTTAAATTATTAGTTTTAGTTTCTTTTTCAATTAATTTCGGCGTTCCCGTTTTAATTATTTTTCCCTTGTGAATTAATATTACTCTATCACAAATATTTTCTGCTTCTTCCATATAGTGAGTTGAATAAATAATGCCTTTTCCTTTTGCTTTTTCCTTTTTTATAAACTCTAGTATTGTTTGACTTAAAATAATATCAAGCCCAGTAGTGGCCTCATCTAAAATGTAGTACTTAGGACTATGTAAAGCACATCTTGCTAAACCAACTCTTTGAGTTTGACCTGTAGACAAATTTTCAATTCTTTGATATAAGAAGTTTGTCAAATCAAATTCCTTTGCAATCATTTTTATTTTTTTATCTATTTCAGCTTTGGGAATATCGTAATACTCAGCACACATTTCTAATAATTCGTATGCAGATAAATCTTTGTATAATTTAGTATTACCACTTAAAAAGCCAATTTCTTTTTTTATTGCAATTTCGTTTTTAGCATAAGAGTAATCATCAATAATAACCTCACCTTCACTAGGTTTCATTATGCCAGTTATCATTCTAAGTAAAGTAGTTTTACCTGCTCCATTTGGTCCAAGTATTCCTAGAACTTCACCAGGTTTAGCATCAAAACTAATATTATTTACCGCTAAAAAAGATTCTTTTTGTTTTTTATTAATATTTCTTTCAAATTTTTTACTTAAATTTTTTACCTCAATCATATAAATATCCTTTCAAAATGAATAAAGAACAAGTTATTGATTCTTTATGATTTCTTTTTCGTTTTCATTAGCTTTAAAATAGTCTTCTTCTTTAAAACCATGAATCTTGGCTACAATAAGTGAGGGAAAAGTAATAACCTTTTCATTATATAAAGAAACATTTGCATTATACGCCCTTCTCGAAGCGGATAAGTGTTCTTCTGAATCAACTATAGCCTTTTGTAAATTCAAAAAATTTTCACTTGCTTTTATATCAGGATATTTTTCAATAATAATATTAATTTTATTCATTGTTTCATCAAGTGATGAATTAATATCTTTAAGTTCATTTAAACTCATATTATCACGAAATTTTATAACACTTAATAATACCTCTTTTTCGTGTTTTGTATACCCTTTTACAACTTCAACAAGGTTTGTTATAACATTATATCTTTTAGATAGTGCTACATCTATTCCTGATATTGCCTCACTTATCTTAAGTTTATACTTTTTTAAAATATTAAGAGTTCCAATATAATTTCCTAATATAATTAAAAATATAATTCCTATAACTATAAGTGCAACATATTTTGCTTCCATTTGTTAATCCTCCTTAAATAAATCATTGTCTAAATCAAGTTCTTCAATAAAATTTATAATTACATCAATATCTTTTTTTATAGTATCTTTAATAAATGCTTCATCAACTTTTTTATACATACTCGGTTCAAAAGAATCTGAATAATTATTAAGTCCTAAATATAGTTTATTATCATTAAAGCATAATATTAATTTGCCATTTATTTTTAAACTTAAATCTTTGACTCTTTCCATAAATGATGGTGATAAAATATAAAATGCTTCGTGTTCATTTTGGGCATAAACCAAAAAGTTTTTATTAAACTCTTCATCCTCTAAATTAATTTTTTCATAATTTATTTCATAAAATCTAATAACTGAGGTAGTTTGCGTTACACATAAATTTGACTTAAATGTCTTATTAAAATTAAATATAAACCATCTACCCATAAATAATGTTACATAATATGTTTCTGTATTACCATCTTTATCTTTTCTTTCATGTTCTTCCTCAATATGAACATCTGATGATACAAAATTTACATCCTTATATTTTCCTTTTATGAAATCGTTAGAATAATACCTATCTGAGGTATCAATCATTTTAGTATCCCTTAAGGTTTCCTCTGAAATGCCTATTTCTGGTTCATATTCTAAATCAGTAAAAATTTCTTTTAAAGCATTGTAAACAAAATAATTTTTATAAAGACTTGTATACTCTCTTACATACTTTAGTCCTGGCATACTTGCAAAACACAAACTAAAAATTAGAGTAAATGGTAACATAATATAACAATTAAATGATAACGAAATAACTCCACGTTTGCATAATACCACAAATAAAATATTAAGTAAAATTGCAATGCAATAACATATAGTATTACATATTGTATATTTTTTTCTAAGTAAATTTAATCTATCTATTTCCATAATAATTCCTTCATAGTTAAAGTATAACATATTATTTATGTGAAACAAACATTATATTTTTTTTTACAATATTTTTTTACAAATTAAGTAATTCAATTTTATTGTAAAAGAAAACTGGTTTTGATATAATATTTTTAGAGTAAAGAGGTATTGATATGATAGGAACTATTGAACAAATTATTAATAATCAAATTGAGGTTAAACTTGCACTTGATGTAAAGAAAACTACTAACTTAATAAACCTTTATGTTTTAATAAAGGATACTAATAAATCTTTTATTGGAGAAATAACCGAGCTTAGTCTAACAAAATGTAAAGTTAATATTTTAGGAAAACTCGAAGGTAATGACTTTGTCTATGGATTTGATGAAAAACCATCTTTTGCAAGTGTAATATATTTACTTAATTATGACTTTGTAAAAAATATTATTGGTTTTAAAAACAACTTCTTAATTATGGGTAAAAGTCCATTTTATGAAAATGCTTATATTAATGCAGATATCAACAGTTTATTTGGTTCACACTTTGCAATATTTGGGTCGTCTGGAAGTGGTAAAAGTTGCGGTTTTACAAGAATTATGCAAAACTTAATGAAAAGTCAAAATATGAATGATAAACCAAATATTATAATATTTGATGCCTATGGTGAATATGCAAAAGCTTTCAATTACTTAAATAATGAACCAACTTTTGCTTATAAAACATATAATACTGATTTAAATAGTAATGATGAAATACTTCTTTTACCTCCCTGGCTTTTGGGAGTCGATGAATACGCATTACTTCTCGAAGCAAATGATAAATCACAATTAAGTTTAATTGAAAAAACGCTTAGATATGTTAACCTATTTATAAAGGATGATGAGACGGTAAAGGCTTATAAAAATACAATTTTAGCGAAAGCCCTTCTTGATATATTAATAAGTGGTAAACCGGGACCTCAAATAAGAGATCAAGTTATTGGTGTTCTTACTAAAACTCATACTGATGAAATAAATCTTGAAAGTGAAATTAGTGAACCAGGTTATTACCGTACATTTAGACAATGTATGAGAGTGGATGACCATAATAAAATCAATGCTATTGAACAAGTAACTGACTTTTTACAAAAATTTATTGGTGATGAAGTAACCTTTTCACTTCCTGATGGCTCGTTTCCATTTACTTTACAAGATGTATCAAATGCTTTAGAATTTGCCCTTATTGATGAAGGTGTATGGAAAAATGATAGTGTATTTAATATGATGAATATTTTAAAAGTTAGACTTGATAGCATATTAAATAGTGATAACAAAAAATATTTTGAATACCCACAGTATATAAGTTTAGAAAGTTATATTGATAGAATTTTACATACTCAAAATGGTAAAAAGGCCCAAATAATTAATTTTAACATTAACTATGTTACTGAAAGACTTGGTAAATCACTTGTAAAAATATATTCTAAATTAATATTTAATTATGTTACATCTTTAAAAGAAAGAGGCTCACAGCCATTTAATATCATTATCGAAGAGGCCCATAGATATGTTCAAAATGATATTGATAGTGATGTACTTGGTTATAATATATTCGAAAGAATTGCTAAAGAAGGAAGAAAATATGGTATACTTTTAGGTCTTATATCTCAAAGACCATCAGAAATAAGTGAAACTACCTTGAGTCAATGTAATAACTTTATAATATTTAAAATGACTCATCCTACCGATATTGCCTATATTAAAAAAGTTGTTCCCTTTATGAGTGAGGAAAATACTGAAAAAATGAAATCAATTTTACCAGGTAATGCTCTATGTTTTGGTACAGCATTTAAGATGCCTTTACTTGTAAAATTTGAATATCCTGACCCTGCTCCACAAAGTGATAATGTAAATTTAGGTAGTGTTTGGTTTAAATAATTGATATAATAATTTTAACGGAGGTAATTATGAATTGTTTATTTTGCAATATTGCACAAAATGAAAAAGAAAGAATGACTATTTACGAGGATGAAAAGCTAGTACTTATTATGGATAAATTTCCTATATGTGATGGACATGCTTTAGTTATTCCCAAAAAACATTTCGAAGATATTTATGAAGTTGATGAAATGACTTTATCACATATGTTTGAGGTTGCTAAAAAATATGCTAAAGTTTTAATGGAGGTAACTAATGAAAAAGGATGTACTTTTTCTATAAACTATGGTGATAAACAAGAAATTAAACATTTACATTTACACATTATGCCAAATTATAGAGTTAAACCTTCTAAAAAAGTAAGTGAAGTATATAATTTAGTAGTGAGTTATTATGAAAAAGAAAAAAAGAATTAAAAAAAGTATTAGAGTTTGTTTCACATTTATAATTTTAATTGCTTTAACAATTGTTTCCTACTTAATTATCAATAAAAATGGTGGTAAAGATTTTAATTTTAATAAATTTGTTAATGAAAATAAGATTACTTACCCAATTGTTAATAAAATCTCTTTAGTAGCCACTGGTGATGCTCTTTTACATAATCCTGTTTATATTAGTGCTTATGATAATTCCACTGAAAGTTTTAACTTTGCACCTCAACTTGAACTTGTAAAGGAGGAAATTAAAAATTATGATATAAGATATTATAATCAAGAAACTGTTTTCGGAGGTAAATTAACTGATAGATTTAACTGTAAATATAATATGCCAGGTTATTGTTCTTATCCTTACTTTAATTCGCCATCAGAGTTTGGTGATGCAATGGTTGATGCTGGATTTAATATGGTATCTCTTGCCTCAAATCATAGTGCTGATTGTACTTATGCATCAGATACTTGTATTACTAATTCATATAATTATTGGAAAAGCAAAAATGTTGTATTTGATGGCTTTAATGAAGATGAAAGTAAAGAAAATAAATATAATATTAGTGAAAAAAATGGAATTAAATATGGCTTTTTAAATTATACAAATACTTTAAATGGTCTTGATAACTTTGTAAGTGATATAAAATATAAGATAGATTTATATGATGAAGAAACCGCTAAAAAAGAAATCGAAGATTTAAAAACTAAAGTTGATGTCATAATCGTGGCAATGCATTGGCATAAAGCAAGTGCTGAATATGAAACAGTTCCAACTGCCGCTAATAAAGAAATAGCAAATTATCTTGCCTCTTTAGGAGTAAACATCATACTCGGAACTTATTCACATTGTTTGCAACCATTTGATATAATTGGTAATACTGTAGTTTTCTATTCACTTGGTAACTTCATTTCTAATCAAGGTGATTTAATTTCCTCAATTGGTTATAAAGGTATAGTTGGCGTTCTTGCATCAATGGACATAACAAAAACGACTTATGAAGATGGAAGTGCAGAAGTTAAAGTAGACAATATTGGTGCTGATTTAACATATACTTATAATAAAAATCATCGTGATTATAAAGTAATACCATTTAGTAAAATGAGTGAAGAATATAACAAAGACTATAAAAATATTTATGAAGATTATAAAAACATTCTTACTTCACTTAATCAAAATATAAATGTTAAACCTGTAAATTAATGAGCTAGTAATTAGTTCATTTTTCTTTTAAAATCAAGCATTTTATAGCACAAAAAAAAGAAAAGCATTTGCTTTTCCCTAGAAAATTGGTCCCATTATTATTGCAAGTAAGATAAATAAAATTAATACTATGAAAAAATAATTATTAAATCCATTTGAACAGTTTTCAGGTGGATTTTTCTTATTACAGCAACTCATATTACACCTCTAAATATAAGCACCAACTATGATTATAAGAAGTATAAATAATACTAATATAATCGCAGCTCCAAGACCATTTCCACAATGATTCATATAAATTCCTCCTTTTTGTCTTTTCATAATATTAAATGCTAAATAATTAATTTTGACACTCATATTAATATCTTTATTACATACAATACTCTTTCTTTTTTATTGTATTTTCCCCTTATAATTGCTATAATTAACTTATGGAGGTAAAGATGAAAAAGAAAATAGTATTAGCTATGGCACTTACGCTTCTTTTAACAGGATGTGGAAAAGTACCAAAATTAGAAAATGGAAAGGATGCAGTAGTAAGTTTTAAAAATGGTGATAAAATCAGTGTAGATGATTTATATACACAAATGAAAGATAAATATGCATTATCTATACTTGTAAATATGATAGATAAAAAAGTTTTAGAGGAAACTTTCCCAGATAATATGGAAAAAGCTCAAAAAGCAGCAGAAAGTTATTTAAGTGCATTAAAAGAAAGTTATGAAACTGAAGAAAAATTACTTGCGGCTATAGAGCAATATTATGGTTACACTACTTTAGAGGAATATAAAGATCAAATTTATTTAAGTTATATGCAGTCTTATGCTGTAGAGGCTTATGCAAAAGAAAAAATAACTGATAAAGAAATTGAAAATTACTATAAAAATATGGAAAATGATATTGAAGTTAGTCATATTTTAATTACGCCACAAGTTACTGATAAAATGACTGATGACGAAAAGGAAAAAGCTGAAACTGAAGCAGAAGCAAAAGCAAAATCAATCATTACCGAACTTAAAGATGCTGTTAAAAACGGTAAGACAGTTGCAGATGCTTTCTCAGAACTTGCTCAAAAATATTCTGAAGATGAATCAACAAAAGACAAAGGTGGCTCTTTAGGAGAAGTTAATAAAACTACTTTAGGAGACACTTACACTAACCTAGTAAATACTGCCTACTCTTTAAAGGATGGTGCTTACAGTAGTGAAGTAGTTAAAACTGATAATGGTTATCATGTTATAATGAGAAATAAAACTTATGATAAAAAAGAATTAAAAGATGTAAAAGAGGAAATCATTGAAACTTTAGCAAAAGAAAAAATGGAAAATGATAATACAATTTCTGTAAATGCTCTTCAACATTACCGTAAAGAAAAAGGTATGGAAATCGAAGATTCTACACTTGCTACTCAATATTCAAATTATATTTCAAATACACTTGCATCTTTAACACAAGAGACAAGTAATACTACAAAATAAGGTATCTGTAGTGATACCTTTTTTATTTGATACATATTTTATAATATGGAGGTTTATGAATACTGTTTTAAATAATTTTATAGTTACTGGCAAAATTAATGACTTGACCACCGAAGTTACTTCAAATGAAGTCTTTGTTGAGGTTCCTAGTTCATCACTTTCTATAACGAAATCCGCAGATAAAAATATTTGGTCTGATGGCATTTTAAAATACTTTATCACTATCACAAATAATTCTAATGTAAACATTACAAATGGCATTTTCAAAGATATAATAAATCCAAGTTATGCAAATGTTATACCAAGCTCAGTTTTAGTAAACGGAAGTGCTTTACCATTTACTTATAATAAAGTTACTGGCCAGTTAGAAATAGATAATTTAAATATAAATACAGGTGAAAGCATCACTATTACCTACTCTGTTTCTAAAAAAGTTAATGATGTTTTTGTCTTAAATAATACTGCTTATATTAATGATGTAGCAAGTAATACAGTTAGAGTTACCGGAATATTAATAAGAAATTGTAATAACTTTGCACGAAGATAGGAAAATTTAATTAATTAATAAAATATTTTAAACATATAATTATTATGGAGGTAATAAATTGATAAATGAATTAAATAATACAGCAAATGTTTCAGGAACTATAAACGGAGAAACTACTACTCTTACAACTAATACATTGGAGGTGAATCTAATTAATGGTTTAACAGCGGTTAAAAGTGCTGATAAAACTTCTTGGGCAGATGGTGAACTTACTTATACTTTAACTGTTAATAACACAACAGGAGTAACTTATACTTCACCAGTTATTACAGATACCCTTGATACTTCACTTGTTACATTTGTACCAGATAGTGTTACAATTAATGGTTCTGCTGCTTCCTCAAGTGAATACACTTATGATAGTTCAACTGGCCTACTTACTATTAATCTTAGTGATATTGCTACTAATGGAACTGCAACTGTTACATTCAAAGTTACAAAAAATAGTTAAAATTAAAACATCAGCCAAAACTGATGTTTTTTAAAAACCTTTCGTATAAAGTTTTTGTTTAGTAAGAATATCTGCCTTTTCTGGTGGATATTTTTTTATAAGTTTATTATATATTTTATCATATTCTTTTTGATAAATATCTTTATCATCAAAGTCTACACATTCTAAAATATCTTTATAATTTGTATAACCTAAATTTCTTAAATCATTACCTACTTTTGTAATAAACATTCTTTTAGATAATTTATGATTTGCTTTAAGTTTTTTATTAATTATTTTATTTATTCTTTCTTCATTAATATCCTCGAATAAACATAAATATTTTAAAATATCTTCTTCCTTAAAACCATTTTTTAAAAGTTCTCTTTTAACTTTTTCGGGTCCCTCTAAAGAAAGATTAATCTTATCATTAATATATGATTTAATATAAAGTTCATCATTTAAATAGCCTTGACTCTTTAATTTATCAATTATTTTATCTTGATCTTTTTTTAAAATAAATAAAGTATTAAGTTTCTTTCTAATTTCATTTTCTGTTCGAAGACGAGTACTTACAAATTTAATTATTTTATAATATGCATCATAAAAATTATTATCTTTTATAATATTTTCAAATAAAGCATCCTCAATTTCTTTTTTTGAAAAAAGTAAGTATTTTAAAATAGTATCTTGATATAAATTATATTTTTCATTATCAATTGTTACTACATACTTACCATTTTTATTTAATTTTATATTAGTAATTTTCAAGTTTAATTTTGTTCCTTTGCAATATAGTCCGCTGCTACTTTATCTAAATCTTTTATTAAAGCATCAACATCTTTCTTTTCACTTATTCTTGCTCCTGATGCATATTGATGTCCACCACCATTGTATTTAGAAGCAACTTCATTTATAATTGGTCCTCTTGAACGAATATTTACTTTATATATTTCATTTCTTTCATCATAAGTAATAAAACACCATACATTTAATTCCTCAATAAAATTAAAATTATTAATTAGTACAGAAGCAGTAGATAAATCTACTTTATATTCCTCAACTACTTTATTATCAATTAAAATATAACCAAACTTATTATCAGTAATTACTAAATTATTTATTATATAAGCCTCAAACTTACACTCATTAAAACTCTTTTGATAAAGATTTGCATAAAGATTTGTAAAATCAAGATTATAATCTCTACATAATTTAGCAGCCATTTCAAATGTTCCAACAGTAGTATTTTTAAATAAAAATCTTTCACTATCAGAAACCATTCCTAAAAATAATTTTTCCGCAATATCCTTATCCATAACAAGTTTTGTTTCATAAATAAGATTTGCAACCATTTCACAAGTTGAGGAATAATCACTAGATGTAAAATCCGCTGTACCTATAATGTCCTCTTTGGGATGATGATCTATTTTAACTATATCTTTATAATCTAAATCATCAACTCCATCTATCCTATAAAAGTTTGGTACATCCAGTACTATCAATAGACTATTTGTTAAACTATTAAAATCAGGTTT
>DJOC01000061.1:11023-12608 GCA_002439555.1 Caryophanales bacterium UBA6448
TTTTATTAGGAAATGTAAGTTTAATAGAATCACGAAGAGCAATTTGACTTGCAACGGCATCCGGATCTGGTCCAATATGTCTTGCAAGTACTATCTCATCATATTTTTTAATTAACTTAAATATCTTTTTGTATATATCCTTATTTATATTAATCACCCATTTCAATTTTTAACTTCATTGTATCTTGGGCAATTAAAAGTTCTTCATTAGTTGGTAAAATGTAAACTGGAATTGTAGAATCTTCAGCAGAAATTTTCTTATATTCTCCACGAACATTATTTAATGTGTCATCAAGTTTTACGCCTAATGATTTAATTCTATCAACGACCATTTTTCTCATTCTTGCACTGTTTTCACCAACTCCAGCAGTAAATACGATAGCATCCGCTCCACCAAGCATATTGTTATACATAGCAATATAGTTAGCAATTTTTTGTGCATACATATTTTCCGCTAAAACAGCCATTTTATTTCCTTCCATTGCAGCATTTTCAACATCTCTTGCATCTGATGATATTCCTGATACTCCTAAAAAACCACTCTTCTTATTTAAATCATTAGTAATTTCTGAAACAGTTTTGCCAGTTTTGTTACATACATATTCAAGTATAGATGGATCAATATCACCACAACGAGTACCCATCATAACACCTGCAAGTGGAGTAAATCCCATTGAAGTGTCCACTACTTTACCTTCATCAATAGCACAAAGTGATGCACCATTTCCGATATGACAAGTAATAACTTTTAACTCTTCATTTTCAAGTTTTTTGCAAAGTTCTGTGTATACAAATCTATGACTTGTTCCGTGGAAACCATATTTTCTTACACCATATTTTTCATACCATTCATAAGGTACTGGATACAAGAAATGTTCTTCATCCATTGTTTGATGGAATCCTGTATCAAATACACCAACATTTATTACTCCAGGAAGAGCCTTCATAAATGCCTCAACTCCAAGAAGGTTTGCCGGATTATGAAGTGGTCCAAGTTCATTATATTTACTAATTCTTGCAACAACATCTTCATTTAAAACTACTGGATGAGTAAACTCTGCTCCTCCATGTAGAATTCTATGACCTACACCTTCGATTTCATTTAATGATGAAACAATATGCATATCTACTAAATCTTTAATTAAGTAGTCAACTGCTACAGAATGATCTTTTAAATATACTTCTTTTCTTGTTTTTTCTCCATCATATTTAATTGTATAGAAACTATCTTTTAGACCTATTTTTTCAAATACACCACTTGCAATAGCCTCAGTTTTTGGTAATTCAAATAAAGTAAATTTTAATGATGAACTACCTGCGTTTATTGATAATATTTTCATTTTCTTTCACCTCAAAATTATTATACAAAAAAAAAGTAACTTTTGCTACCTTTTTCTTTTCTTTTGCAAAATAATCGCATATAATTTCAAAGTTTATATAAATTTGTAGCATATTTTGTCTTGTAATGCCCTATTGCTTGCAACCTTATTTTTTATATTTATAATACTTTCTTGAACGTGCAGGAATGGCGTTACCTTTCCAACAGTCCAGAGGGTTTTGGGTGTAATTTTGCATCTTTGATTTC
>DJOC01000061.1:12643-18460 GCA_002439555.1 Caryophanales bacterium UBA6448
TTTGATTTCTAGTATATAGGATAACGCTATCTTCAAGAAATTTTAGGTAACGTTAATCTATCACGTTCCTATTTATAATATATCATTTATTTATACATTTATGCAAGTAATTTTTAAACCTAAAAAAAATAATAATTTCTTATTACTTTCTATTTGAGTTACCACTTGTTCTTGAATAGTTATCATAATTATTTATATTTCTTCGGGAAAACGATAACTTATATTCCTCTTTTGGATTAACATTTTCTTTCATATTATTAGTTTAATCGAAACTAGTTAAAATATACTAAAAAAGACTATAGTAAATCACTATAATCTTTATCATCATTATTAAGTGTAATTATCTTTTGATTTTTTATTGCCTCATAAATAAGGTTTTCTTTATCAATTAATTTTTCATATTCTTTAGCAAGTTTTAAATCCGGATGAATAACTGGATGTTTAGGAACAAATATTGTACAGCAATCTTCATAAGGCCTAATTGAAATATCATAAGTACCTATTTTCTTTGCTAAATCAATAATTTCAAGTTTATCAAAACAACATACTGGTCTTAAAACTGGCTTTTTTATTGCTTCATTTATAACTTCCATACTCTTAAGCGTTTGAGAGGCAACTTGCCCTACACTTTCACCATTTATAATGACGTGAGCATTACATTTACTCGCCACTAAAGCGGAAATTTCATACATAAATCTACGCATAATTGTTATTAAATAGTAATTAGGAATCTTTTTAATTATTTCCTCTTGGATATGAGTAAAATTTATAATATGAACTTTAACATTACCATTATAAACTGATAGTTTTCTTGCTAAATCAAATACTTTTTCTCTTGCCATATCAGATGTATGTGGTGGAGAATCAAAATAAATTGCCTCAAGTCTAATACCTCTTTTCATAGCAAGGTAGCCCGCAACAGGAGAATCAATTCCTCCAGAAAGCATTAAAAGTCCTTTACCTAAAGTTGAAACAGGGTAACCTCCGAGTCCTTTAATACCACCAAAATAAATAAGTACTTCATTAATTCTAATTTCAATACAAATCTCCAAATCAAAATTTTCAAGTAAAACTTTTTTATTAGGAATGTTTTTTAAAATGTGAGCACCCACGAGTTTAGATACCTCTACCGAAGATATTTCATAATGTTTATCACTTCTTTTTGTAGTAACTCTAAATGTATTAAACTCTCTATCTTTAATTAAAGATAGAACATTTTCTTTGATAGTATCAAGATCTTTTTCTTTAAAAATATAACCTATCATTATTTCGTGAATACCAAAAACTGTTTTTAGTTTTTCCATAACTCCAGAAATATTTTTTGTATAAATAATCATTCTACCAATATCTGATAATATACTGAAAGTTTCTTTTTGTAATAAAGATTCAATATTATGTTTTAATGTTTTAATAAAAAAATTAATATTATCACTTTTCGTAGAAAGTTCAGCATATTTTATAATAATAACTTTTTCCATTTAATCCTTCCTTACTAAACTATTAAGTGATTCAAAATTTCTATCAAAAGCCTTAAGAAATTTATCTATTTCATCACTTGTAGTTATGCTAGATAAACTAATCCTTATTGTATGTGAAGCCCTTTTTATATCATTATATAATGCCATTACCGCACTTGAGGATTCTCCTGAAGAACAAGCAGTATTCGTAGATAAATATATTTCTTCATTATCCATTGCGTGAATAAATGTTTCTGGTTTGATATTCATAAGTGAAATATTTAAAATATGTGGAATAGAATACTTCGTTTTATTGATTAATATGTCTGGATATTTACTAAGTTTATTACATATTCTTTCATTTAATAAATTTACATATTTTTCTTTCTTTTCAACTCCATCAAGTGCAAGTCTTAATGCTTTGGAAAATCCCACGATTAAAGGAAGTGGTGGCGTACCTGGTTTTAAATCATTAGACTGTCCACTGCCATAAATAATTGGTTTAATTTTAACCGCACTATTTTTATAAAGCATTGCAATTCCCTTTGGACCATATATTTTATGCGAAGAAATTGTAGCCAAATCAGTATCTAAAAGGGAAACGGAAATCTTACCTACTGCTTGTGTCATATCGCTATGAAACAGAGTATAAGGATTTTCTTTCTTTATAATTTGTCTAATCATTTTAAGAGGCTGCCTTATACCAAGCTCACTATTAACGGCCGCAATACTTACTAAAATTGTATCAGGTCTAATTAATCTTTTTAACTCTTCGAAATCCACAAGTCCATCAGCATTCGAACTGACATAACTTATTTCAAAACCAATACTTTTTAAATAATCACAAATGTCATATACATCAGCGTGTTCTAGTTTAGAAACAATAATATGTTTACCTTTCTTAAAATATGCGAGTGCACAACCAATTATAGCTAAATTATTACTCTCGGTTGAGGATGATGTATAAGTAATTTCACTTTCTAAAATATTAAAACAATTTGCAATTTGTTTTGTTGCACTATTAAGTAAATTTCTTGATTTAATGCCTAGTCCGTTTAAGGAATTAGCATTACCAATAAACTCCCTAGTTACTTTATTCATTGTATCTTGTACCTCTAAAGCAACGGGAGTTGTTGCACTATAATCTAAATAAATCATAAATCCCCCTTAGTCCTTGAAATTCTCAAGTAACTTATGATGAATACCTGGCTCAACTATATTTATTGCACTAATCGCTTGTTCTAAACAGATTTTATAATTACCTTTGTAAAAAGAATTTTCTGCTTTAGTCAAACCAAAATCAACATCTTTATTAACTACTCTATATCTATTTCCATAAACTATTGCCATTTCTGCCATTTTTGCAGTTTTTGTTGTTTCATTAATTGTATTATAAACTTTTAAAACTAAATCTCTTGCAGTATCAACACGCATATTTAATACTTTAATTGAAATAGGTCTTTTTTCAAGCTCCGCAATCATTTCTTTTATAGCAAGGGAAGCCTCTGCAAACTCTACATAATAATTTTTAGGTATCACTGGAAGCTTATATTCTCTTGCTTTTAATTTACAATCTTTTAAAATTTCTTCGATTTCCGTTAGTTGTTCTTTTGCTCTTAGTTCATCATCTTTTAAACTACTTAAAGTTTCTAAAGTATGATTTAGTTTCTCTTCATTTTTAAGAAGTTTATTATTAATATTTTCCATCTCACTAGCAAGTTTTGAATATGCTAATGTTTTATTTCTAAATATATCAACTATATGATCATAACTATTATGGTTATCAATTATATTATCTTTGATTTCAATTATGCTTGCAACCTCTTCATCAGTCAAATCATAACTATATTTAAGTTCATCAACTTTTTTAAATAACTCTTGACTAATTTTTTCAAGTTTTGAAAGTTTAATACCAATACTACGCATATAATCATCAAAAAGTCTTTTACTTACTTTTTCATTTTCAAAATCGTTATATAATGAATCAAAATAATCGTGCATTGTTTTAAGTTCAAAAATGGAATCCTCAACATCTAAGACATTTAATCTTTGAAATATATCAATTATCTTTTTATTTGCTTCCTCAATATTATATTCGATATTTAAATAATCTAAATTATAACCACTTTGAACCATTTTCTTATAAATTAATTTTATATCTTCGATTTTTTTAGGAATAAGATTTTCACCATATAAGCATATTGTTTTTGTTTCATTTATTATTTCTTTTAAATTTGATACAATATCATCAATAGCCTTAACAATTTTTGGTGCTTCAGTATAGGCATTTTTATCCATTGCATTTTCAAAACTAGCAAATAATTTATCAACATTTTCAAATTGCAGTTCTAAAGGCGTTTTAATTTTGCTATAACTTTCTGGGTCTTCTTTATAAGCGGTAAGTACATTTCGATACTCCGCTTTTAATTTGGTAATCTTATCTCTATTTCTTTCCTCACTTAAAGTAATTTCTTTGATTTCATCAAGTAAAATACCAGATTTAGTTTGTAAATAATTTAAATCCATTTCTGTCTTTATAATTGAGGCTTTTAAATTTGCATAGTCCTTTGTTTCAAAGTATCCTTGTACATCATTTATTAAATCCGTTATCTTTGGTATATCTTCATTTTTAATTTCATTAAATCTTTTTTGCCATAATTCGTATTTTTTTCTTAAATCATCATTATTAATCAAACTTTCAACTTTATTAAGTTCAGAAAGTATTCCCGCAGAGATTACTAAATTTTTTTGCCTTTCTAGTTCATTTATTTGAGCTAAATATTTCTTTTTAGTTTTATTTGAAATCACTAGTAAAACAATTACAATTATTATCATTGTAAGAAAATAGTAACCAATAGCAAATAACATAAACATTTCTCTAGTCATCCATCTTTTTTCCTTTACATATATTTTATTTTATCATAAATGCATAAAAAAAAGAATATGATTTTATTGATTTTTTTTAATATTTATATTATAATTAATTTGCTTTACGAAAAAGCAATCAATTGCGCCCATAGCTCAACTGGATAGAGCATTTGACTACGGATCAAAAGGTTGGGGGTTCGAATCCCTTTGGGCGTACCAATTTAATAAAAATTTCACAATTTTATAAGCGTAGTGCCATTTTTTGTTTGCAAAACTTAAAATTTGTGATATAATTAATTTGTTTTCGAGAAGTAGCACAGCTTGGTAGTGCACTACGCTTGGGACGTAGGGGTCGCAGGTTCAAATCCTGTCTTCTCGACCATTTAAAATTTACTAGGGAAACCTAGTTTTTTTATTGCAACCCCCTAGTCCCAATATTGGTACTATTCGAATCCCCTACTTTATCTTAAAATATATAATGATAATTTATATAGTATAAATAAACTTTCAAATAAAAAAGGAATTAAACTAACTCCTTATTTACTTATATAGTTATTATCAACATTGCTTTTTATAAAAATCTATTTTTGTCATCACCTTCATAATAAACTAAATCAAATAGTTTAGAAATATTATGTTTATCTATTCTAAAGTGAACATGCATATTGTATTTATCATTACCTGAATCATCACTAAGTGTTGTTGTTCCAATAGCAATTGATATTATATTCTTTTCAAGCAAATCTAAAAATATATCAAAGCCTTTAAGAGTAAAGCAATATAATCTTCGATAATAGTAGTATTTTTTATTACCAATATTTTTTGCACTTGCTAAAATAAATGCTAAATATTTTAATTTATTTTCGAGTGCTTCCTTTATATCCGTATAATACCAATAAACATTTTTATCGAGCAAAGTATTCTTATAATCATACACTTTTAAATACAATTTTCCCTCTTCATCACATCTTTCTAAATTAAAATAATATCTATTATTAATAAGAATATTCTTACTATAATAAAATTCAGTATTTAATTTTCTTTCATTTTCTGGACTATAATCGAAATACCCATATTTTTTTCGAAGATATTGAGACGCCGGCATTATATTCCCCCAAGGATGTAAAGAAAAAAGTGTGGTTGGAAAATCACTAACTATTAATGACGTTTTCACCTCAATTCCCTCATAATCTGGGTATGAAAAATCATCAGGTTCTTTTCCTAATAATTTTTCAAATGTTAAACCAATACCATTAAAATTACTATTTACACTTTCAACATAACCTTTCATCCTTATTTGATGAAATTTTTTTATTAAACTTTCAAACATAAAACCTTCTTTCTATCACTTTTTTTTAACCCGCTTTTTATTTTGGCTTTTTTTAAAATCTATGTCATTTTGAAATTCTCCCTTCATATATATTTATTACCGGAAAATTTCTGATTTCCTCCTTTTTTTGATAAATTTCTTTAAAAAGTCTAAAATTTTACA
>DJOC01000088.1:0-1209 GCA_002439555.1 Caryophanales bacterium UBA6448
TAATTCAAAACCTAATATATTTTTTATTTCATCATAAGTAAGTTTCAAATTATTTTTATCACTACTTTTTATATAATTCCACAATGTTTCGTACTTACTCATATCAATTCTTTTTAAACCACATATACATACCTTCAGCGGCAACTTCCTTTTTAACTTTGAATCCAAATTTAGAATAAAAATTTTCTTTCCCAGGTGCTAATAATAATTGGATCATCATTCCTTCACCATCATACATTTTATTTTTTATAAAATCAAGCAAAGAGCTAATAAGTAGTTTTCCATAGCCCTTTCCTTGATAATTTGGTTTTACTACTGCATCCATAATTAGTCCTGCATAGCCACCATTTGTAACAAAACTTGCCATTCCAACAGTTTCATCATTTACGACACATTTAACATTAATTCCATTTTTAAGTGATATTTCAAGAAGTCTTTCAGATGGAATCTTCCACGATACTGATGACATAATATCAATGTATTCTTTTTTTGTTAATTTATTGTACTCTATCATTTTTGCACCTTTATTACTTTGCAGGGGTTACCATAAGCTATAACATTCGAAGGTACATCTTTGGTAACTACACTACCAGCTCCTATTACAACATTATTTCCAATGCTAACTCCTGGCATAGCACAAACATTTCCTCCAAACCAAACATCATTGCCTACTTTAATTGGTTTTGCATACTCTCCCTTTTTTCTTTCATCTTTATCAAGGGGATGACCAGATGTATAAAATCCACAATTGGGTCCTATAAATACATTATCTCCAAAAGTTACTTTATTTGCATCTAATATTACCAAATTATGATTAGCATAAAAATTTTCACCAATTTCAATATTAAAGCCATAATCACAATAAAATGTAGGCATAATAGTAAATTTTTTACCTGTTTTTGAAAAAAGCTTTTTTAAAATTTTATTTTTTTCATCAAATAAAGTAATATCAATATTATTGTATATCTGACAAAGCTTTTTAGCATTCATAAGTTTTTTTGTAAGACTTCTATCTTCAGCATTATACATTATTCCTTTTAACATTTTTTCTTCTTCAGTCATATTTTTTTATTTTCCTTTTTTTGACATACTATAAACAGTTGCAATAATTCCCACTATATTTGTTGCAACAGAAAGTCCTAAAAGGACTCCACTTGAAAAATCTCCAAAGTTAGAGCTTACTTTACTTCCAAAAAATATGTAACTTAA
>DJOC01000088.1:1317-10270 GCA_002439555.1 Caryophanales bacterium UBA6448
AAATTTCTTATCAAAAAACTAGAATTTGGGTCGTGTTTCTTAAAAATTTGCTTTAATTTACTTTCTATATTTTTTTAATATTCTAAGCGTATTTAGTATTGTAAGAAGTGTTACTCCAGTATCGGCAAAAACAGCAAACCACATATTAGCATAGCCAAATACACTTAATAATAATATTAAAACCTTTACACCCATTGCAAATATTAAATTTTCTTTTATAATTAACTTTGTATATTTTGATATATTTATTGAAAGAGGTATTTTTATTAAATCATCACTCATAAGTACTATATCACTAGCCTCAATTGCACTATCAGTTCCAACACCGCCCATAGATATTCCAATATCAGCACGTTTTAAGGTCGGAGCATCATTTACACCATCGCCTACAAACATTAGAGTTTTTTCATTATTTTTCACTTCTTCATATTTTGTAAATTTTTCCTGTGGAAGCATTTCATAATATATTTCATCTATTCCTAGTTTGTCTCCAATTTTTAGAGCAGATTCTTTTTTATCGCCTGTAAACATATATGTTTTAATATTAAGTTTCTTTAACTCATTTAAGGCTTTTTTTGTTTCGGGTTTAATGCCATCACTAATTTCTATAATAGCAATATGCTTGTTATCAATATTTAAATGGAGTGTTCCATCCCAATCACATTTACATACTTTTTTACTACCTATAACAATCTTTTTGCCATCAATCTCATAAGATATTCCCTTTCCTGTTGTCTCTTTAAAATTTTTAACTTTGGACGCATCAATTTTTTTATTTGTTAGTTTTAAGATAGATTTAGCAATTGGGTGGTTTGAGAATGTTTCTCCTTTTACAAGATAGTCAATAACCTCTTTTTTACTATAATTTTTATCTTGTATTATTATATCAGTGACAGTAAACGTTCCATTTGTTAAAGTGCCAGTTTTATCAAAAATAATTCCGCTTGTATTTTCTAAATTATCAAGAAAATTACTTCCTTTAATTAAAATTCCATTTTTTGATGCTGCTCCAATACCTGTAAAGTAAGAAAGTGGAATAGATATTGCAATAGCACAAGGACAAGATATTACTAGAAAAGTTAATGCTCTATAAATACTTTGTGAATATGTAACACTACTTATAAGCGGTAAGAATATGGCCACAATTAAAGCAAGAATTAAGACTATAGGTGTATAAACTTTACTTATTTTGGAAATTGTTGTTTCGGTTTTAGCTTTCTTATCTGTGGCAGTATCTAGTAATTCTAATATTTTAGAAACAGTTGAATTTTCAAATGTAGATGTTGCTTTAATGGTAACTATATCACCATTATTAATAAAGCCAGAAAGTACTTTATCGTCTTTTTTTACTAAAACATTTTCACTTTCACCTGTAAGTGAGGATGTATCAAGATATGTTTCTCCTTTTAAGACTATTCCATCAACCGGAATTTTCTCTCCTTTTCTAACAACTAAAATATCTCCTATTTTAACGTCTTCAACATTAATAGTTTTTACTTTATTGTTCTCTTCTTTGTTTGCATATACACTTTTTATGTCCATCAAATCTTTAATGGATTTTCTTGAATTATTTAAGGCTTTTTCCTCTAAAATCTTACCTATTGTATATAAAACAATAACCATCATACCTTCCATAGCCTCACCTAAAATAAAGGCACCTACGCAAGATATTAATATTAAAGCATTTTCATTAATACCTCCACCATTTTTTAACATTTTGACAGCATTAGTAAAAACTTTATATAAAAGCAAAATATAAGATATCACTAATAATATTAATTTAAAAGGTTTAGCAATATTTAAATAACATCCTAATAAACCAATAATTACCGCAATTATAAGTATGCTTAAATGATACTCTTTTTTTACATTTTCACTATCATCTTCACTAATAAAAGCACCAGGTTCAACTTTTTTAATAAGTTTATTAACATCCTTTATACTTATATTTTTTTCAGTTTCATAAGAAATCATCATCGTATTAAAGTTTACTTTAACATTTTCAAAATCTTTATTTTTATTAAGACTTTCCTCAATTTCTCTTGCACAATTTGCACAATCTAAATTATTAATTTTATATCTAAACTTATTCATTTTTACCTCCGATTTTATGGTTAATATGTTCAACACCAATCTCATATAATTTGCTTATATGCTCATCATCCAAAGTATAATACACTTCTTTACCGGATTTTCGTGATTTTACTATTTCACTATTTCTAAGAACCGCAAGTTGATGTGATACTAAAGACTTACTTATATTAAGTGCATTTGCTATATCACATACACACATTTCTTGACCATCTAAACACCACAAAATTTTTATTCTCGTAGGATCACCAATAATCTTAAAAACTTCCGATAATTTTAAAAGCGTTAATTCATCTGGCTTATTTTTCAAAGCTTTTTCAACTGCCTCTTTATGAATCACATTACAATCACACATACACTCTTTCATTAAATATCTCCTTTAGTTGAATATCTATTCAACTATTTAATTATATATGAATAGTTATTCAACTGTCAAGTGTTTTTTCAAATTATTTTTATTTATTTGGCATCTTAAATTTAGACATGTCATTTCCTTCGATTTTTAATAATTCAATCTTATTATTTATACCGCCACCATAACCTGTTAAATTGCCTTTTTGACCTATCACCCTATGACAAGGAATAATTATACAAATTGGATTAAAACCAACTGCGGAACCTACTGCCTGTCCTGACATTTTAGAAATATTCTTTTTACTAGCAATTTTATTTGCAATATCACCATAAGTTACAACTTTTCCATAAGGTATTTCATTCATAATATCTATAACCATTTTTCTAAAAGGTGTTAAATAATTAATTTTATATTTTGGTGTAAACGAAGGAATTTTTCCACTAAAATAAATATCTAACCACTTTTTTGTTTCATCAAAAATTGGAAGACTCTTTTCTTTTAAATTATTTTGATGTTTTAATTCATCCTTTGAGCCTTCAAACCAAAGCCCAGTTAAATACTTTCCATCACTAGTTAAAAGAATATTACTAAATGGACATTTATATTTCTGATAATACATATTACTTTCCAAAAATATCATTATTTTCAAAGTTTTTATCAATTAATATTTCGTGTATTAATTCTTCTTTATTTCCTAAATAAATATCTTCAATGCGATCAACACGACACTTCTCACTTTGAATTATTGATTTTACTTTATACACTGCATCTTCTACTTTATCATTTACAACAACATAATTATATTTTTTATAATTATTGACTTCATTATAGGCGTTAATAAATCTTTGCACAACTTTATCTTTACTTTCTGTTTTTCTACCAATAAGTCTATTTTTTAAAGTTTCCATATCCGGGGGCATAATAAAAATAAAAAGTGCTGATGGAATAATTTTCTTTATATTTACTGCTCCATTTATATCAATAACTAATATTACATCTTTGCCTTCATTTAATTTTTCTTCTACCTTGTCTTTAGGTGTTCCATAATAATTATCGTTATATGAGGCATATTCTAAAAAAGTTCCATCATTTATTTTATTTTCAAATTCTTCATTAGACACAAAGAAATAATCAACACCATCTTTTTCAAATGGTCTTGGTTTTCTCGTGGTCATTGAAACAGACATCCAAATATCCAAATTTTCTTTTATGAGTTTTTGACATATAGTATCTTTTCCAGCACCACTTGGACCAGATATCACTATTAAAAGTCCTTTATTATTTGTTTTTATCATACTTTTATTCCTTTCTTATAATGCATAACCCTCTTCTAAATCACTTTCATATTGACTAATATACTCATTTTTGTAAAATTCATAGCCTTCATAATCAATATTTTTAAAATAGTTTAATAGTTTTTCATAGGTTTCTTTCACATCACAAAGCATACCAATTTCTAAAAGTTCATCAAAAATCTTTTCAATTGTATTTGATTCCGTATAATCCCAAGAAATAATATTATTTACCATATCATCTAAAGATTTAAGCCTTTTTGTGCACTCTTTCTTCGCCCCAATTAGCAATCCCTTTAAATCATCAAATAAATACTCCATCAATATTCCTCCCTTCGAGCATCAAAATAAGTATATCATTAAAAAAATTAAAAGTCAAACACTTTTTCGTATTTTTTAACTATTCATTTTTTATTATTTTTTTGATATACTTTAAATGGAGGTAATAATGACCACATTAGAAAATATTAAAAATGAATTTATTACAAAACTTATAGTTAATCAAAATAAAGGTGCGGAAAATGCACAAAAGAATTTATATTCTTATGAAGACTATGAAAATCTTTTACAAAGTGCCTATGAAGTTATTAAAAATAATCCTGATGATGATATTGAATCAATTAGGAAAAAGATGTATGAAACTTCCGGTGTAAATGAGGCAGTTAATCATCTTATATACGATTTAGAAATGGCTCCTTCCCTATCAATTTCCTATGGAACAAAAAACTATCAAGAGGTTATTAATGCAGGAAGTATTAATCAAATTAATACAAGTGAAAATAGTATTTATGATTTAGCAAGTATTTCTAAACTTTTTACCTCTATAAGTATTTTAAAACTTGCTAGTGAAAATATAATTGATTTAAATAAAGATGTAACTTATTATGATGAAAGATTTCAAAATTTAAAAGGAGTTACCCTACTTTCTTTATTAACCTTTAATACGCCACTTATAACAAAAGGAAGAATTGATGAAAAAGGTATTTCTGATGAAGAAAGCAAAAATAGGCTTTATAATATAATGGTAAATGAAAACTTTTTATCTACTGCAAATCCTTATACCGATTTAGGAGCAATGGTTTTGAAAGAGGTAGTTTCAAAAGTAACTAATCAAAATTTTTATGATTTTGTAAAGGAAAATATAATTGATAAAGCAAAAATGAAAAATACAGGTATATTTGTAAGCTCACAAAATTTACCTTACCTAGCACCCACAGATAATACAATTGTGTATAAAAATGGAGAGTTTAATTTTAGAACTATACCTTTAGGAACAGTCAATGATGAAAAAGCCCAAATACTTGGACAACAAGCAAATGATTTTGCGGGACACGCTGGACTTTTTTCCACAAGCGAAAATATGGCAAAATTTGCAATTAGTTTAATGAAATATGACATTTTAAGTGAAAAATATTTAAAATCAATGAGTAAAAATGCCACAGGAAGATTTATCGAAGAGTTAAATTCTTATAAACAATTTTTTGGTCAGTTATGTTACTCTAAAAATCCAAATCCTAAAGCAACTGAAGTATATCACCCTTTAAGTGCAGCATCTTTTGCAATGGGAGGCTATACAGGTAATCAATTTACTTTAGATCCTGAAAACAATATATTTGCGTTTTTAGGTTCAAATAGAACAAATAATAGAGTTGCAAATATTTCTGGTTTTGATAAAAGTAAAATTAATCATTATGCAAATGGTAAAGAAACAATACTAATTGGAAATAAAGAATATATAAATTCTTCTTCCTACTCTAGCAAAAGAGACAACGCCCTAAGATGCACATTAAAATTATCCTTATCTTATTTATTTTTAGAGTATTATATAAATGCTCTTGAAAATGAAATTGACTTAACTGGAACCTATTCAAGACACATATAAAAACTGTAGAAAAAGCCTACAGTTTTTTAATATTTTTTCTTCACAGAAAGTTTATAAATACTAACATAATCATCAGCACTACTTTTAAACAAATCTTGTTTAAAAAAATCAAAAGTTTCATAGCCTAAAAAGGTAAAATCAATGTCATCCTCAGTAACTTCTTTTTTATTTTTATTAATAACTAAAGTTGCGTCCATTAAACCAAGTACCTCACCATCACCATTAATAAGTAAACATTCAAAATTATCTTCATTAGCAAAAAGATTTATTTTTAAAGTTTTACCATTAATTAATTGAGTACAGCGATAATTATCAAAATAAATCTTGCGTGTTTCCTTAAAAAAAGCCGCCTTATCATTATCACAAATGCTCTCAGTAATTTTATCAGTATCTTTCCTTTTTACAAATAATAAAAATTTTTGAACAAACATTAAATATTCAATTTCTTGCTTGCTATAACAGTTTTTATCCTCTTCGGTTAAATGAAAAGTATTTGGATATAAATATAGATTTTTCACAACATCCTCAAAATAATGAGCGTGTCTTTGTCCATACCTAACGTTAAAAGTAAAATACATTGAGTAATTTATAACTTCATCTAATGCATTAATTATACTATTATCCTTTATTAAATATTCTTCATCATAATAATCTTTAGTGGTAGTTAAATATGTTATTCTACCATTAGTCCATTTTGGATATGGTAAATCATACTTTTTCATTAGCGAATCCTTTGATTTAAAATGCTTATGGTCTTTTCAATATGAGAATCTTTTAATCCACCATCATAAAGCGATGTTTGTACTAAATTATTTTCTAAAGTAGTTTTCTCTAAGTACTTACTTTCATCATCAATTATAACAAAGCTTTCTACATCATTATTATCTAAATAATCCATTATTTCTAAATACCTATTTTGATTAATATAATTAGTCATCCCTATAACAGGAAAGCCTAAATCTATTAAGGCATCAACTACTTCTTTACAACGAAAACTACTTGTTAAGACAATTTTGCATTCTATCATATCACATAATGTTTTTAAAACTTTTAAATTTTCTGGATTAAAATTAAACTTTATATATTCTAAATATATTTCATAATTTAAACATTTATTAACATTTTTATTTTTAGAAAATGCACATTTTTCAGGATAAACTTTATGAATATAATCTAAATCATTTAAAACACCATCAATATCTAAAAATATTATTTTCATCTTTGTCTTTCCTTGGTAATATCATTTATTTGATAAAAATTTAAATTATCATAATTTATTTCAAAACCATTTACAAGGGAAATCAAATTATTTTCTTCGTCAAATAATAAAACTTTTTCTGTAGCATAAGGATAAACTTTAATATGGTAAACTCCATTTAAAATATTTTCATAATTAACTTTTGATATAAACGCAGTTATTTCGCATATATCTTCCTTATTGCTATGCCCAATTATCATCTGATAAACAGTATCTTCGGAAAGTATTTTATTTTGACCTTCGAGTACTATTTGCCATAAATTTACATTGTATATTTCATTCATTAAATCCACCCTATCTTTTCAATATTTTCAAATTCATCATCCAAAGATTTTCCATTAAATAATTTTTCATTAAAAAGAGCATCAATGTTTTCAAAAAATATTTCTTTATTGCCTACTTCTTGAAAAGATACTTTTTCTTTTAACGGAATTATCATATAATCTTTACCATATAAAGTAAAACATATTTCTGGTTCTAACCCTTTTATTAAATAATCATTCAATAAATCTTTAAAAGATTTTAAATTGTATTTTTCATTTATTTCAATCATTTTCATCTTTTCTTAATATACTCTACATCCTCTCTTGGAAATACAATCATACAAACAATATAGGCAAGAATTCCACTTCCACCCATTGCACAAAATAATATCCATAAAAGTCTTATAACTGTAGGATCTGCATCAAAATACTCTGCAATACCTGCACATACTCCATCAATCATTTTGCCTTCATTAACTTTATATAATTTTTTATTTTTAGCCATTTTATTTCTTTCCTCCATAATTTAATTATACATTTTTTAGTATATATTTACTAGTTTTTCATATCATATAATTGACATTATTTATTTTATTATGTTAATATAATGTCAGTGAGTTAGTAGTTCGCTGAGTAACTGAAGGGTGCATTATTTGTACCAGCAAGCTTGCCTTGTGGGATCCTTCAGTCAGGGGAAAGCTCACTTTTTTTTATTTGTTAAATAATTAATTAAGTTGTATAATTCAAATGCTTTTGCATCACTCGGAACTATTTTAAGACCATAACTTACATAATTATGGTTTTTATAATATATATTATTTTTAATTTTATTTATATATTCAAAATGTGTATTATTATTGTATTTTAATGATTGAAATAAAGAACTGCAACAACAATCAGCAAGTTGTAAAAGTTTTTTTCTTTCATTCGGAATTATTTTAATATTTTTGATTAAAGAACTATCAATTTCAAATTTACTATGATTATGATGATTTATATAATTAATTAAGTTATTTTTAGATAAATTACCTCTACTACTTATAACTATGTTAGCCCTACCATTGTTTTCTTTCATAATCCAAGTAATTCTCTCAAATAAATATCCACTAAAAAATAAATAAATGTTATTTGATGGAATTAACTTGATACTTTTTGTATCAATTATTACATTAACAATTTTGATATCTAAACTTCCAATTTTTTCCATAATCATAAGTTTATTTGGAAAACCTTTTATAGAATTCCAATGTAATTGTTTTTTTATATCAATTTCTAAATTATTCTTAATATAATCTACTTCTTTTGAAATCTCCAAATCTTTATTTTTGGGAACTATTATCGCTGTTAAAATAAAGTATTTTGATCCCTTATTTAAGCCCTCATCCCCTGCTTCATCAATGTATACATTATAATCTTTGTTGTTCATAATATTCCCTCCATAATTTAATTATACATTAGATTTATATAAAAAGCACTCTTTTTCATGAGAGTAAATAATGCCCACTGCTTGTAAAAAGGAATATATGATAGTACTTCCTACAAACTTCATTCCCTTTTTTTGTAAATCCTTACTTATTGCATCAGAAAGAGGTGAAGTAACTAAATTGTTTTCATAATATATTTTATCTTTAGTAAAATTGCATAAATACTTATAAAATGAACCATATTCATTTACTATACTTTTAAAAATTCTACTATTATTTATACTTGCAAGTATCTTATTTTTATTACGAATAATCCCTTTATTTAATAAAAGTTCGTTAACTTTATTTTCATCAAAACCCATCACTTTATCAATATCAAAATTATCAT
>DJOC01000088.1:10290-14130 GCA_002439555.1 Caryophanales bacterium UBA6448
GCAACTTCAAAATTAGGCATTTTATTTAAAACACATTCCCAAGATAGTCCTGCTTGAAAACTTTCTAAAATAAGCATTTTATATAAGTACTCATCACTCGTAATTAATTTACCCCATACATTATCGTGATAATAAATATAGTTTTGATTTTTTAAATTACACCATTTACATCTATTCATAAATTACAAAAAATAGCATAAAAAATGCTATTTAACCTTTCCTATTTTTGAAAAAGGAAATAAAACTATTTTAGTTGTTCCTTCGATATATTTTTCCTTTATCGGTCCTAAAACTCTTGAATCTTTTGAAACAATACGATTGTCTCCAAGGACAAAATACTCATCATCCTCTAAAGTAATTTCTTCGAAATCTGAAGTTTCACCACTTCCGAAGTTATCTTCATACTTTTCATCATTTATAAAAATTACTCCGTTGATACATTTAACCCTATCACCAGGCATACCTATAATTCTTTTTATAATTGCAGAGCCCTCAACCTTTTTATCAATAACCACAATATCTTCGCGGTCAAAAGATTTATCAAGTTTATTCAAGTAAAGGATTTCGCCCTCTTTTAAAGTTGGAATCATACTTGTACCATTGACTCTTACCGGTGTACCTATAAAAGTCCTTATAAGGATTACTACCACTATTATAATTACATAACTAAGTATTTCTTTAATTATTTTAAACATTTTATTCCTTTCATAAAAATAAAATTAAGGAAAGTATTAATTTCTTTCCTTAACTTTGTATTCTTTAGACATATTTTTAATAAAGTTAAGTTTAGCTCTTCTAACTTTACCTTTTCTAATAACTGTTATCTTATCAATTGTTGGTGCATTAACAGGGAAAATTCTTGTTACAGCAACTGTACCACTCTTTTTTCTAACAGAGAAAGTTTCTGAAACACTTCCACCTTTTTTAGCAACAACTAGTCCTTCAAAAGCTTGGATTCTTTCTTTTTTTCCTTCTTTTACCCAAACATCAACTCTAACAGTATCTCCAACACGGAATTCTGGAATGTCTTTACGAATATGTTTTTCATTAATTTTGTCTACTAAATTAGCCATTTTAATTCCTTCCTTTCTATATATTTTTATTACCTGTAATCATTAAATAATATTTTTTAAGCGGATTACATACCTTTTGGGCTAGAAGTATTATAGCATACTATTTTAGGACTTTCAAGCACCTAGTATGCAGTATTTTTTCTTTTTCGCGATACAAAGATAATAATTTCCTTAATTATGGACATACAAGGGGTTGCAATAATCATTCCCACTATTCCAAAAAAATATCCAAAAAGAAGTAATCCCACGATTATTGTTATCGGAGAAAGTTGCATCGCTTTACTCATAACAACTGGCTGAAGGACATAACTTTCCACAAGTTGAACAATTATTGCCACTACTAAAGTAGCAACTCCTACAAAAGGACTTTGCGTAAAACCAACAATAACTGCAGCAGCGCCACCTATATATGGTCCAATATAAGGAATTAAATCCGTAATACCACAGAAAAGTCCAAAAAGTACAGCGGCATTTAAACCTACAATTGCAAAACCAATAGTATCACAAACAAATACCATAAAGGCAACAAGTAAAGTTCCATTAACAACTTTCCTTGCATTATAGCCAATGTTATTTAAAAGTTTAATATAATCATTAGCACCTTTTTTCTTTAAAAATCTTTCAAATGAAAAAGTAATATTATCAAAATCCATAAGCATATAAATCATTATAACTAGTGAAAGTGCAATAATACCAACTGCCGAAATAAGTGACTTAACTACCGTTATTAAACTATTAGGTAGTTTTGTTGTAATTGAAACAATCATATTTTGACCAGATTCAATAATACTTTTCTTTAAAGTTCCAACATCTAGTCCACTTATATCAACCTTGTCTAAACTTTTTGATATTAAATTTGTAAAATTTGAAAAAACTGATGGAAGCATATTAATTAAATCATTTATTTGTTTATAAAGTACTGGTACAAAAATGTATATAAATAAAATTATAAATCCGGCGACTAAAATAAATATTAAAATAGCACTTAATGCTTTATTCATACCTTTATCTACTAACTTTTTCTGCAGTGGATAAAAAAGCCAAGTTAAAATAAAACCTATAAAAAGCGGTGAAATAACCTTAACTACTCCACTTGCAAGACTAAAAAGTTTTAGTTCTCTTATTGCAATTAAAATACCAAGGACAACTGCCACTATTAAACATACATAAAATACTCTAAGCATTTTTTTAGATAAAAAGATTATTTCATTTAATCCATCTGTATCAATTTCTTTATTATTATTATTATTTCTTCTAAACATAAATACCTCTTTCTAATAATATTATATATATTTTACTATTTTTATTCAATAAGAATATAAAAAAGAATAACATTATTGTTATCCTTTTAGCAATTAAATGGTGATGAACCAAGTAAATATAAATCATCTTTATAATAAGCTTCATATTCCTTATTATCATAAACATATGTAATTACTTCATCTTTAACATCTTTTATAGAAAGTTCCTTTTCATTATAATCATTTATAAAGCATTTATTTCTAAATTTTACATATAATTTATCATTTAAATATATAAATCTATTATAATTATTAAAATTTTCGACTAAATCTCCTTTTAAAGCAAATGAATAAGTATTATCTATCATATCATATATTTCTTCTATAGTTTTAATATTATATTTATCACTTACAGGACTATACTCATCATTATCAACAATTATATTTTCACTGCCTACATCTATTTTAGAGTAAAATAATTGTTTTATTATATTATCATTTTGCAATAAAGTAGAAACTTTTTCTTTATAAAATGTAAATTTATCGTTAACAGTATTATTAATATTTTGATTATTATTTTTTCGTTTATTTAATATAAAAATTGCTGATAATGAAATTGCTATAACAATTAGTAATATAATAATTATTATTAATATTTTATTTTTCTTTTTCATAATGTCTCCTAACTATATGAATAATATTCATAACTAAATCTATAAGAATAAACTGTACAAATTGCACTATAATAGCATGTTCTTCCTCTTAAATTTCCTCTATCGCAGCTATAACATGTACTACCAATTAAAGTTTCATCTCTTGAACACCACATGTCTGGTTCATAAGAATCATATGTACATCTTTTCTCTGCAGAAACTCTTTTTGTTCCTGACCAATTACCAAAATTTGGAGCATCAGCAATGTTAAAACAAACATCTGCATCATTTGAACAAGGTATATATTGTGAGCAATTTGAACAACAATATTCAACTTCTCTATCAGTCCATCTGCTACCAAATTTACGAACACAACCTATCTGAGGACAATAAAAATTATCTCCATTGTATGAACCATTAGAAAATGTACAAGTACATCCATTATTAGTAAAATACTGATCATCAGCATCACACTCGCCCCATCTATTTAAATATCCTCCATCTTCACAAGAATCATAATCAGGTTCTGATGTATTAGGAGATTCTTCTAAAGTACAACTTTCTGATGTTGATTTCGGTGATATTGTACATCTTCCTGAAGAAGAACAACTTGCACTTCCTAAAAAATTTTGTATATCATGATATAAATATGTACCAGAATAAGATATATTTGCCGTAAATGAAGTATTATAATCATTTGAATCTGATTTAGTACCAGTATAAACATTTATTGTTTTTGAATTGCTTCCAACATTACCTACTTTATCTGTTCCATATAAAGTAACATTTCCTCTTACAAGTGAGCCTACATATAAACTTAATGTGCAATTACCATTACATGAAACTGTATTTGAGGTTTTACCATTATATACA
>DJOC01000034.1:0-378 GCA_002439555.1 Caryophanales bacterium UBA6448
ATATTTTTTCTTCGAATCCACCTCTTTTAGTGGCTTTCTTTTCTAGTGCATCAATTAAGTTTTCATAAGAATAACCCATTGCTTTAGCAAGTGATCTTACTACCTCAAAAGTATCAGCAAGTTCCTCTAAAATGTCCTCTTTTGTTTTGGCAGATATCACTTCATTGCATTCCTCAATTAACTTCTTTTTAAGATTTTCAATATACTCTTCATTACTTAAAATTCTTGTATAAGGCTCTCCACCATTATTTTTAATTATGTTTGGAATTTTATCTCTAACTAATTTATTATATATTTGTTCCATCTTTCCTCCTATTTAATTAAAATATACCTAATTATAAGGTTAAAATCAATATGTTGCACGTTTTTCTAACGACT
>DJOC01000034.1:444-13650 GCA_002439555.1 Caryophanales bacterium UBA6448
GACTTTTGATTAAAAGTTGCACATTTTTCTAACGACTTTCATTATTTATTTAATTTTTCTAATCTTTTCTTTAATAAATTTAATACTCTTTTATAATAACTTATATCATAAATATCAAAGTTTAGACAAGGACTTATATTCTCATATTCATATGAACCAACTTCAAATGTAATTGATTTTTCTTTTATGCCTAAATCATTTATTTCAAATTCAACTTTATCAAGAATATTAAATATTTCAGTTAAAGTCTTGATTTCTTTTTTACATTGCTCTTTTGTATAATTTAAATACATATCATAATCATATAAGTCTTTGTCATCAATTAGTTTCTTAATGTATTTTAAAACTTCAATATTTGTTAATCTATTTTGATAATACTTTTTTAATTCTAAATGAATTTGTTTACTATCTAAAGTATTTAAATGTTCTTTTAAATTATTATCTAATTTTGCGTTAACAACATTATCTTTTTTATATAGTTCAAATTCATTTTTTAATGAATCATATAATGTCTTATCTAATTTTAAATCTTTTACTTCAGGATAAAAGTTATTTAAATTAAAATAACTTGCTACAGATTTTATCAAACTATTAGCATTAACATTAATAATAGTTCCATCATATTTTTTTACTGAAACACTTTTACTAACAATACCTAGTCCAGTAGTTATAAATCTAATAATACTTTCTATCGAATAAGTTTTATCTATCATAAGACCTCTTTAAGATTACTACTATATAAATCTTCTCTAAAAATTTTTGAAACTGCATCTAATGTTTCATACTCTATGGCATATAACTTTTCAAGCTTTTCAAAAAAATAATTTGATAATGTTACATAAAGTGGTTTTACTTCGTCTAGTTTTCTTATTGCAATAACATCTAGTTTTGTTAATAAATCATTAATCATAATTTCTTCATTATCTATATCAAAATCTTCAAAACCATTTTTAGTTTTATTTAAATGAACATTATATTCAAACTTTATAATATTTTCTTTACCAAATAAATTAAAATTTCTTTTTATTATATATTTCATAGCATCTCCAACTTTTTATTTAATAAATTTAATACTCTTTTATAATAATTAATATCATAAATATCAAAGTTTAAACAAGGACTTATATTCTCATATTCATATGAGTCAACTTCAAATGTAATAGATTTTTCTTTTATACCTAAATCATTTATTTCAAATTCAACTTTATCAAGAATATTAAATATTTCAGTTAAAGTCTTGATTTCTTTTTCACATTGCTCTTTTGTGTAATTTAAATACTTATCATAATTATATAAGTCTTTGTCATCAATTAGTATCTTAATATATTTTATAACTTCAATATTTGTTAATCTATTTTGATAATACTTTTTTAATTCTAAATAAATTTGCTTACTATCTAAAGTGTTTAAATATTCTTTTAAATTATCATCCAATTTCTTGTTAACAACATTATCTTTTTTATATAAATCAAAATCGTTTCTTAATGAATCATATAATGTTTTATCTAATTTTAAATCTTTTACTTCAGGATAAAAGTTATCTAAATTAAAATAACTCGCTACACATTTTATTAACATACTTGCATCAACATTAATAATTTCATCATTACTAAATTTTACATTAATCATTCCATTATAATAATTTGCTCCATTTAATATATTTTGAATAAAGTATTGCATTAAAATATAATTTTTCATATTCTCTCCACATCATAAGTATAACATACAAAAATGAAAGCCTACTTACTTTCATCATCCTTTTTATACCTTTTAAGAACTTTTTTATATGTAATAACCTTTTCTTTTGTATTATTTCCCATAACTTCATCGTAATAACAACTTGAACAAAGAGGGACATAAGAAACATTATCAAGACCATCAATAGCAACTTCATCACCATCAAAAACAAAACTGCCATTAACCATTCTTGCATTAAATACTGCGGTTTCACCACATTTACAATTTACTGTTAATTCGTTTTTTCTATCAGCAAAACCAATTAAAGCTTGTGTACCTTTGAAAAGTCTTCCCTTAAAATCACTTTTAAGAGCATAGCATATAACTGTAATACCTATTTTATGGGCAAGCATCCAAAATTCAATTATTTGTTTTTCTGTTAAGAATTGTGCTTCATCAACAAGAATAACTTCAGTGCCTTTGATAAGGGGTAAATATTTATCATCAAATATTGACTCATCATTTGCTAAAAGTATATCTACTGGAGCAAACTCATTTGTTCTATTTACAACTGTATTACCACCTTTTAAATCTATCAAAGGTTTAATAATTAAAACTTTGTGTCCGTGTTTACGATAATTATAATTATCTTGTAAAAGTTTAGTTGTTTTACCACTTTCCATTGTCCCATAAAATAAAGTTAAATCTGTCATTACTACTCCTTAAACTCCAACACCTTTTTATCCAAATAAAGCCCTGTGAAAGAATCATAATAGTCAGTTAAAAATTTATTGATAATTTTTTTTAACTTGGCATCTACTTTAATATTTTCTATCGAGCCTATATCTATATAATAATACATTCTTAAAAGTTTTACCACCCTTAAATCAATAATTTGTTCATTTCGATAACAATTTTTACAAATAAGTCCCCCATAAGAGGCATCAATTGTAACAATTTCTTTTTTAGAACCACATCTAATACAACCATCAAGGCAAAGGGTAACTCCTAAAAAAGGGAGAAGTTTAATTTCTAAAATATTGCAAAGTACAGTTTCATCAAAACCCTCATTTATCTTTAAAATGGTACTTATAAATAAATCATAAATTTTTGGATCTTGAGTATCTTTTAAAACTTGGGTAATAAGTTTAATCAAATAAAATGCTGCTGTAATCTTTTTTAAATCCTCTTTAATATTTATAAGAGGATCAATGATATCAACTCCTGTTAAAGTAGATAGTTTACCCTCTTTATAACGCAAATTAAAAACGCCATAGGATAAAACCTGTGTATTTGCTCTAAACGGAGATTTCATACTCTTTGCACCTTTACACATTATTCCTATAAGGCCTTTTTCTTTTGTATATAAATTAATTATTTTACTTGTTTCACCATAAGGTGTTTCACTTAATACTATTCCATGTACTTCTAGTAGCATATTATTTTCCTTTACTTTCTTTTTTATAATTTAAATAATCTTCGATTTTTCCAGAATTTTTAAATTTATCCCAAGCCTGTTTTGCTTTCATATTTTCATCCTTTCTAATTATATATTGATGAAAAATATAAAATTTTATTCATTATTTAAATAACCTAGTTCTAATAAATATTTTTCTTTATCTTTCCAATTCTTAATTGTTTTAACATAAAGTTCAATATAAACTTTTTTTCCTACTAATCTTTCGATTTCTTCACGAGCCTGGATACCAACTTTTTTAAGTCTACTTCCACCTTTACCAATAACTATCTTTTTGATTGAATCACGGTCCACTATAATATCAACTAAAATATTAACAACATCTTTTTTCTCGTGGTAACCGATACAGTTACAAGCAATTGAATGGGGTACTTCTTCGATTGTATCATTTAAAAGTTTTTCACGAACAATCTCCCCAACCATAAAACTCATTGTATTCGAGGTAATCATATCATCATCATAGTATTTTACTTCATCAGTTAAATATTTCTTTATAACCTTAATTAATCTATCTGTATTATCGTGAGTTACCGCAGATACTGGTACTATATCAGAAAATGGATATAAATCTTTATATTCATTTATTGTATAAAGAAGTATTTCATCAGATATTTGGTCAATCTTATTTATAACTAAAATAACTGGTAATTCAATAGTTTTAAGCATATTTAAAATATATTTATCACCAGGACCAATACCTTTTTTACCATCAATTACAAAAAGTATTGCATCGACATCATCAACCATTTCTCTTGCTTTTTTATTAAGTACTCTACCAAGTCTATTTATTGGTTTAGCAATACCTGGAGTATCAACAAAAACAATTTGATAGTCTTTTTCATTATAAATACCTTGAATTACATTTCTTGTTGTACCTGCTTTATCCGAAGTTATCGCAATTTTTTCATTAATTAATGCATTAAGAAGTGTAGATTTACCTACATTTGGTCTTCCTATTAAACTTACAAATCCACTTCGCATAATAAACCTACTTAAAAAGCTCTATGATATAAGGAATAAAAATAATACCATTAACAATTAAAGCCATAAAAGTAGCCATACAAGTTGCGGCAGAACCACAATCTTTTGCTACCTTTGCAAGTGGATGATACTCTTGTGTAACAAGGTCCACGGTTGCCTCAACTGCTGTATTTAAAAATTCAATTTCCATTATTAAAAGCATACTTATAAGTGCAAAAATCCATTGCATAAAAGTAATTTTAAAAATAATACCACATATAATTATTGCCACAACACCAATAGTTTCAAATATAAAACTTGTTTCGTGTGTATAGCAATATAAAAATCCTTGAAATGAATATTTAAATTTATGCATTACATCTTTAATAGGTCCTACTTTTTCACCTTTTCGTTTTATTAAATCCATTTAATACCAACTCCTGTTTTCCAAACATTATTTTTTCTTCTTCTTTTGATTTTGTATGATCATAGCCAAGCAAATGTAAAAGTCCATGGACCGCTAAAAAAGCAATTTCTCTAGTTTCAGAATGTCCATACATTACTGCTTGTTCTTTCATTCTTGGAATGCATATATAAATTTCTCCGAGCATTCTAATACCATTATACAAATCTTTATCATTATCTTCGAAAGCAAATGATATTACATCTGTTACTCTATCAATGCCGCGATATTCTTTATTAATTTTTTGAATAGTATCATTATCGACTAAAATGACTTCGAAAAAAGAGTTTTGAACATTTTCCATTTTCAAACATCTTTTTAGTACTTTTTTAACTATTCCATATTTTTTATAATTTACTGTATCTGTTATTTTAAATTTATTCATACATTCCCCATAACCTTCAAAAAATACAATAATATTATAACTAAAATTCCTATGCAAATCAAATAATTAATGTATTTTTTCTTAAAAATAGGCATTTTATTAATAATTTTATATATTAAATAACCAAAAGTTGCTCCAATTGTATTTAATAAGATATCATCAACATCAAAACTTCGACCAATGTTTAACTGAACAAACTCAATTGTAATACTTACCAAAAGTGATATTAACACAGGACTATAAAATTTACCCGGTTTAACATACAAAGAAATAATAAGACCAAAAGGAACAAATAATAAAATATTACCAACTACATTAAGAAGGAAAAGTTGACTACTAACTTTGTATCTAAGTATTTCGGCAAATGGAATAATATTTACGCCACCACCTAAAGTATTATAATCTACTCTTGTAACAAGTTCATAAAGCATAATTAAATAGGTAACACTTAAAAGTATATAAAATTCTTCATACAAAACTACTTTTTGTTTATTACATAATTTATATGAAACTCTACTTGCAAGCACTGTAACAATAATTATTGCAAGTGTGGGCCAAACATGCTTAAAACTATTATTTAGTAGATTTGAAATCATAGTACCTCCTTAACCAAGAATTGCAATATTTTCTTTAGTCGTAATAAAAATATCTATATTCATTATACTATCATTTATACTTTTTTGTAAAACCTTTTCGGTTATTATTTCATCTTTTTCATCAAGGGATAAAAGTACTTTTTCTTTTGCTAATTCGAGTGCTTTCTTTTCAGCTTCCTCTACAGAATATTTTTTCTTTGTTTTAATAGTTTCATAATCTATCCTTTTATATATTTTTATACCAAATCCAGAAAATAATAGTTTTTCTTTTGAGGTAAAATTTTTAAGCCTATTTTTTAAAATAACATAATCTTTATCTTTAAAATTAATTATAAAATTATTTCTTTTCTTATTTGTAACAGAATCTATTGCATATTTTAAAGGTATTTTTTCATTAACGGTATACCAGCTTTCTGCATAAACTTTTGCACTTGCACAAACTGTTGATACCACATTTTCATTAAGTAGGATATCTCCGCTTACAATTAAATCTCCTTTTTTAACATAACTTCCAGGTTTTATAAGAGGTGTTCCTTTATAAACTGTAAGCATTTTAACTATACCCGACTTTTTAGCATAAACATTGCAATACTCTTTTTCTTCAGTTTTACTTTCATAAACTTTTTCCGTAATTTTAACAATATATATCATACCTTTTCTTTCTATTTCGATAAAATCAATTATATCTTTATTATCATTTTTTATTTTTTCCTTGATACTTTCAAGTTTTGAAAAACTTTTTCGAAAGGTAAATTTTTCAACATTATTATTAGATAATTCTTGAATAACTAAATTTACTATTTTAGGATTTTCATTTTCTACTTTAATATCTACGATAAAAAAAGATAAAAATGCTACAAAAGCTATTATTAATAGGAAACTTACAAATACTAAATAATATTTTTTTAATATAAATAAATAATACCTTTTACCATAAAACCTTACAACCTTAAAGTTTAAATATTTATAGTACTTTTGCACTTTTGGAAAGTCTACATAATTTATCTTAACAAATGTATAACCTTTTTCAGTATATATTAAATTTATATCAACATTAATTTGTTTTAATTTAATAATAATATCATTTATTTTAAATTTACTTTTAATAAGAATATAACTATTCATAAATTTTTCCTATGCTAATAATATTACCCTCGATTAATAGTTCACTACTATTTATTTTTTTTATTTTTAAATCATTACCAGTTATTTTTAATTTGAAATTCTCTATAGAAAGTTCTATAAGACTATTTGTTAAAGTTATTATTTCAGTAAAATTATAAATATATAGAAAGTTTTCATACATTGTAATAAAATATTTTTTATCATATAAAAAGTCCATAATTGTATTTTTAATATTCAACATTATCACCAATTAATTATATGAAAAAAAGAAGACTTTTAATCTTCCTTAAAAAGTGATAATTGAACTTTCTCTTTTTCTTTATCAATTCCAATTACATACACACTAATAATATCTCCGACTTTTAAAACTTCACTTGGATGTTTTATATAGTTTTTACTCATTTTTGAAATATGAATAAGACCATCGTTATGAAGTCCAATATCAACAAATGCTCCAAAGTCAACAACATTACGAACAGTTCCTTCAAGTTTATCACCAATTTTTAAATCTTTAATTTCTAAAATATCACTTTTTAATATTGGTTTTTCCATTTCATCACGAGGATCACGATGAGGTTTCGCAAAACTTTTTAAAATTGTATCAATGGTATATTCATCTGTATCAAGTTTACTAGCAAGTTCTTTGGCATTAACACCATTAACTTTATCAGCACATTTACCAATTTCATCAGCATTTATATTTAAAATTTCCATTACTTTTTTAGCGATATTATAACTTTCTGGGTGAATATCTGTTGTATCAAAAATATTACTTCCACCTTCAACACGCATAAAACCAATTGCTTGTTCATAAACTTTTTCACTTAATAATTTATTTTTTAAAACTTCCTCACGCGATAAAATCTTACCTTTTTCCTCACGATATTTTATTATCTTATCAATATATGTTTTAGTAAGACCAGATATATATTTTAAAAGTGATGGACTTGCAGTATTTATGTTTACACCAACTTCATTTACAGCACTTGTTACAACAAAGTCTAATGATGATGATAATTTTTTAGCATTAACATCGTGTTGATATAAACCTACGCCGATACTTTCTGGAGTAATTTTTACTAGTTCAGATAACGCATCTTGAAGTCTTCTTCCTATACTTATTGCGCTTCTTTCTTCGACCACTAAATCAGGAAATTCCTTTATTGCAAGTGGTGATGCACTGTAAACAGATGCTCCAGCCTCTGAAACAATTATATAATCAACTTTTCTATCAATAGATTTTATAACATCACTTATAAATTTTTCACTTTCCCTTGAGGCTGTTCCATTACCAATTGCTACGATATCAATATTATATTTATTTATTAAGTCAATTGTTTTTGATTTGGCTTCTTCATATTTATTTACCGGAGGATGTGGGTATATTTTTTCAATTTTAAGTACTTTTCCTACTGGATTTAAAACTGCAAGTTTGCAACCTGTTCTATATGCTGGGTCAAACCCTAATACCATTTTATCTTTAATCGGTGGTGTTAAAAGTAAATTTTCTAAATTCTCACTAAAATTTTTAATGGCAACATCTTCGGCTTTTTCAGACAATGCTGCACGAACCTCTCTTTCAACACTTGGAAATATAAGTCTTTTGTAACTATCTTTAATAGCATTTTTTACAATATCAGTAACAAAACTATCTTCATTTTTAATTATCTTTTCTTCGAAAAATGAAAGAACTTTAGCATCATCAACATCAATTGAAACTGTCACTATTTTTTCTTTTTCAGCACGGTTAATTGCAAGTACTCTATATGATTTTATTTTAGATACTTCCTCTTTAAAGTCATAATACATTTCATATACTTTCTTTTCATCCTCTGCATCTTTTTTCTTTTTAGAAATTATAAAACCATTTTTGAATATGAAGCTGCGAAGCCATTTACGATAATAAGCATTATCTGATATATACTCGGCGATTATGTAACTTGCACCAGTAACTGCCTCCTCTATAGTTTTTACTTTATCATTTATAAACTTTGATGTTAAAGATGTAATATCTCCCTTCGTAGGAAATGACATTATCATTTTTGCAAGTGGTTCAAGTCCATTATTAATTGCATCAGTTGCCTTTGTTTTTTTCTTTTCTTTAAATGGTCTATAAAGGTCCTCAACCTCTACAAGTTTTTCCGCATTTAAGATTTTTTCTTTTAGTTCATCAGTAAGTAATCCCTTTTCATCAATTAATTTAATTACACTTTCTTTTCTTTCTAAAAGATTTACCTCATAAGCATACACTTCATTTATTTTACGAAGCTGTTCTTCGTCTAAAGCACCAGTAACCTCTTTACGATATCTTGCAATAAATGGAATCGTGGCTCCCTCGGACAAAAGTTTTAAAGCACTAGCAACTTGACTATCTTTAACATTCAAATCACTAGCAATATTTTTTATTATTTTTTCATTCATATTTTTTACCTCACTACCCAATTATACAAAAAAAGGAAGTATTTGACCACTACATTTGACACTTGTTTACATTGTAAAAGTTATTTTTATTTGCAAATATCCTAAGTACTGGAACAACATTCATTTCACAAAGATTTGTTTCTTCATTTAGTTCACTATACTGGGTATAGTCTAAAGATATATCTGCTATATCTAAAAATAATCTAATTATTATAAACTTGCTAAAATAAAATAATTTACCATAATATGTAAATGGCACTAATGTATCTAGTGTAATATCTCCAGTGCAAACATAATCTAAATCATCAGGAATAGATAGCATTATTGAAGCTTCTTCATTAACTTTAAAATGCTCATTAAACATATCTTCGAGTTGAGACTTAAAAATTAAAGAACCCATAACTATTTCATTTGCTCTATCATCGTTTACATAATTTCCAACATATGACTTATATTCATTTAAAACATCCATAAACCCTCCAAATTATATATTATTATATACTTCTTAAGATTTATTATCAACATCAAGTTCAAATATCTTATCAAAAAGAAGTTCAATATTTTCTTTTGGTAAGGAAAAAGTTAAATTTTTATTTCTTTGTCTTCCTTCTTCGGTTCCAGAGCGTGATACCCTACCAATAATGGATACTGATATTTTATTTCTTGCAATTAAATCTAAAAATAATTCTGGTGATTTTAGTTTATAGATAGTCATTTTATAATATCTAAAATATTGCTCTCCATTAATTATTCTTTTACTTGCATAGACAACTGCTAAAGTATTTAACTTTAATTTAACTCTTTCCATTATAGTACTAAAATTAATATAAGCATCACTTTCTAAAAACCTTTCATTTTCATCATAAACTTTTAAATATAATCTATCTTCCTCAAATTCTGGTGCTAATTTAAAGTAAAAATCGTTAATTTTAACTTTTTTAAAAGGAATCAATCTTCCTATCAATCTTTTCTTATCTGGATAATCAGGATCGCTTATTCCATATTTTTGAAGTAGTAGATTCATTTGATATAAGTATTTTCCATCAAAAGCAAGTGAAAACAAACTTATAGGATAGCCACTATAACGTGTAGTACATTTAATCTCCGTACCATAATAATCTGGAAAATACATACTATCAGATTCCTTGCCCAATTCATTTTCAAAAGTTAATCCTACAGAGCTTTCATCTTCAGTTACACCTTTAATCCATCCCTTCTTTGTAATCTCTTCAAATTTTGTAATTAATTTTTCATATTTTTCTTCTTGCATAAAAATTCCTCCTTTGCTATGAAAATTAATGTTGCCTTAAAAAGGCTCATAACCGGCGGTCATAGGTCGAGAAGTCCACCATTCATTTTCCAATAAAAAAAGGGACGCATTGTTAAAACAAAATGCATCCCCTTGATTTTTTATTGGTGCAGGTAAAGGGACTTGAACCCCCACGGAGTAATCCATTAGATCCTAAGTCTAACGCGTCTGCCAATTCCGCCATACCTGCATGACATGGTGGACCTCATAGGACTCGAACCTATGACCGCACGGTTATGAGCCGCGTGCTCTAACCAACTGAGCTAGAGGTCCAACAACAATTTAAATTATAATATATATTTTCCTAAAAATCAACTATTTTTTTAAAATTATTGCTCAGATGGTTATTGCACGCTGCTCTATGCATAAAATACCCTACCATATATAAGAATTATGAATAATGTTATATTCATTTTATAAAATGAAACATGCTTTAATAAGTATTATCCTTATGAAAATAAAATAATCCAAACCTTATGAATTAAAAAAACTTAAATAGAAATAGACTATTTAAGTTTACTAATTAATTCATCTTTTTTTAAAGTACTAAAACCTTTAAGGCCTTTTTCTTTTGCTAAAGCTTTTAAATCAGCAAGACTCATTGATTCTAAGTCCTCTTTTACTTCTTCGATTTTTTCTTTAACAACTTTTGCTACTTTTTCAGTTTCTTTTTTAACTTCTTTAACTGTTTCTTTAACTTCAGCTTTAATTTCTTCACCTAAAAGTGCTTTTTTAGCAGTAACAACTAAAGCAGTGAAACTTTTTGGATCATCAATTGCAAGTTCAGAAAGCATCTTACGATTGATTTCGATACCAGCTTTATTTAATCCATTGATAAATTTAGAATAACTTATATCATTTTCTCTACAAGCTGCATTAATTCTTGTAATCCAAAGTTTTCTAAAGTTTCTCTTATTTTGTTTACGGTCTCTAAATGCGTAAGCACCACTATGGAATAATTGTTCTTGAGCTGTTTTATAAAGTCTATGTTTACTTCCAAAATAACCTTTAGCTTGTTTTAAAACTTTTCTTCTTCTGTTTTTAGAAACAGCGCCACCTTTAACTCTTGCCATATTTTACACCACCTTTTATATAACTTTTGAAAGGCCTTTTGCCATTGCCTTACCTAAAGTAGTTGTTCCTCTTCTTTGACGAACCGCTTTAGAACTATCCTTTCCTGTTTTGTGATTACCATTACCCATTTTGAAAGTAATAGTACCATTTTTCTTTTTGTTTAATACTTTGCTACTTGCCTTATGTGTTTTTTGTTTACATTTTCCCATAATTAAACTTCCTTTCTATTTTTTTGGAGCTAGCAACATATATGCTTGACGACCATCGAGTTGGGGTTTTTGTTCAACTGTAGATACTTCAGAAAGTGCCTCAGCGAAACGATTTAATACATCAATCCCAAGTTCTGTATGAGCCATTTGTCTACCTTTAAAACGAATAAATGCCTTAATCTTATGTCCTTTTTTTAAATAATTTTCTGCATTTCTACGACGAGTTTCAAAATCACCAACATCAATTGTAACTGATAAACGATACTCTTTAATCTCTTTACTCGTTTCTCTTTGTTTTTTCTGTGCATCCTTTAACTTTTTTTGTTTTTCATAACGGAATTTATTATAATCCATTATTTTGGTAACAGCCACACCATTACCTTGATTCATAAGTACTAAATCAAGTCCTGCATAACCCGCTAAAGTAAGTGCATCACTTAATTTTTTAATACCCATTTTTTCCCCATTTGGACCTATTACCATAACTTCATCGGCTTTGATTTGGTTATTAATAGGTAACTCTTCAATCTTTGCTATATCTCTTTCCCTCCTTATAATTAAAAAGATGGATACAATTATCCACCTTAAAAGCTCATATTCTCACTCGGCCTTTAACCTACCAGTTCATTACCAGTCAGGTGGATAAAAATCTCTTTCCTTTAATTAACTAAAAATAGTTTACACCATCATTATATGCTTTGTCAAGTAAAATTTTCTAGTTTTTATAAGTAAGTACGTCACAATTACCAATTTTATAACTATAATAATCATTATTATATATAATACCTACCTACAAAATACTTTCTTTCTCTACTATAACCGTGACCTAAATTATTTACATCAATATTACTTTCATTTATTGGTAAATATTTTATTTTATATTTTTTCATTAATGTAAATGTCATTTTTATATAAAGATTTACGGCATTTTCTAAATCATTATTTTCTATCAAATCACAAAGTGGTTCTAAAAATGATGGAACAATTATATTATTTATCATTTCTAAAGCTTTTTCATTATCATTACAATAATCTTCATACAGTTTTTTACTAATTAAAACGCCATAAACATCATAATCTAGTAGTACCTTTTTACCAAATTCAAAGGTAATTAAATAACTTCTTAATTTACGAAGACTTTCTAAATATTTATGATTATCACTAAGTCCCAATATATCACAGCATATTGTCGTAATATAGCAAAATGTATCTTTATCTCTTCGAGGATCGTAACCGTGTCTATTCATCCACCTTACTTGAGCATCAATATATGAATTACTTCTTACAATATCTTTTGAATAACGTGGACACTTTTCATCCATAGCCATTGGTCTTCCGTGATAAGTGCAACGAAATCCCCTTGTAGTGGCATCACTTTTACGCTCTAAATCATAATTTTTACAAGTTAAACAATAACCCTTGTATTCTCTTAAATAATCAGTCATATTTCCCCCTTAAAACAACATTATTATACTTACTTTATTGTATTTTGTCAAATTTACCAACTAAG
>DJOC01000025.1 GCA_002439555.1 Caryophanales bacterium UBA6448
CATTATTTTAAAAGACTTAAAATTAAAGAAAGGTCAGGAATTTGATTTAGAATATAATGTAGATAAATTATATATTTTTAATATTACTGTAGACAGAATATATGACGATGAAAGTGATAATTCATTTTTTAAAGTAATGTCTGGTAAAGGTTTTGGTATCTATGATAAACTTGAATCTTATACTTTACGTGATATATATGATTATGCAAAACGGGGAAGAATTGATTATTTAAAAAAATCTGAACTTGAAATATTACAAAGAAAAATCGATATTGATGATATTAATAATAAAATTAATCATTATTTTATGAATATAGATTATATTTATAGTCCAAAATCTTTAACTCTAAATGTTTCTTTAGAGAAGTTTGCAAAAGATATAAAAAGAAAGATTATAGTTAATGATGATATTTTAATAGGTGATTTTTGCGAAAATATTGTGCTTGCTATGAATGGAGATTTATCTCATATGTATTCTCTAAAAATTAATGGCAATTCTATAGATGAACTTTATGAAAGTTTAAAACTAAAAACATTATTTTTACAAGAAAAGCAAAAATTAAAATTATATTATGATTTTGGTGATGGATGGATTTTTAATATAACCGTAAGTAAAATTAATAATGGTTATAATAAGAAAACTTTTGAAGTAATTTCTGGTAAAGGTTACGGAATAATCGAAGATTGTGGAGGAAATTGGGGACTTTATCAGGCATTTTATGATGAAAATCCCTATTGTGGACATTATGATATAAATGATTTTGATTTAGAAAAGTGTAACAAGAGGTTTAAATAAAATGAATAGAGATAGTTTTCAAAGTAAAATTAGAACTTTATCAAAAGATAAAGAAAAAAATAATGAAATTGTAAGTACATTAACGGACTATATTCCATCGAATTGTTTTGAAAAAATAGTTTGCATATTAGAAGATAAATTTGAAACATTGCATAATGGTATTGATGAAAAACTTGAAAAGAAAATAGACTCTGATTTTCAAGAAATTAAAGAGGGCGAAGTAGTTTTTAAATGTTATGGAGTTGAAGATAAAGCATATTCATTTTATGATGCAAATATGGATTATCGATATTATCCGACAGGAGAAATGGATGAAATTTTAGATTGTACTTTTGAATATGCTTTAAGTTTAGTGTACACAAAAAATTATAAAAGAGCCTTAAAATATTTAGATTTAATTTTATATACAGATTATTTGTGCGAAGAGATTTCTGATCCTATGTATAGTGATTATGACGAAGTTATTGATACTTTTGAAATGAGTTTTAGTGATGTATGTGAGGAGCTTTCTTTTACAAAAGAATATTTTTATTTAACAATAACATATTGTGTATTATTAGAATATAATGAAGATAAATTTGATGAGTTATATAAATATTTAAAAGATAAATCAATAAATATTAGTGATTGTATCGGAATCGGTATTGAAGATATTCCAAATATAAAAGATTTATGTAATGAATGGGAAAAATATAAAGAAAGCAAAAAATAATTTAACAAATTTTCAACAAAATTTTTTAGAAAATAATAAATGGTCTTTGCACCATTTTTATTTTGTGATATTATTAATATAGGGTGATTGTAAGTGATACTAAAAAAACCTTATGCATTTTTAATTAAAAAATTTAGACTTATTCATTTAGTTTTATCTTTTTTAATTGGCTTTATATTATATCGAAGTGTACTTATTGTAAGATTTTTTATAGATTATATTAAAAATAATTACAAATCAAGTGTACTTATTGGTCTTGAAAATGTTTATACATCAAGCATATTTTTTATTGCAATATTACTCGTACTTGCTTTAGCAGTTTCAATATATTATTTGCTTAAACATAAAAATAAACCGACTAAACTATATTTATTTATGATTATATATTATGCATTTTTATTAATTTGCCTTATATATATAAGGGGAGTTCTTTCAGGTTTAAGCGAGGAACTTCTTAGTGCAAAATTCTCGCGTAGTATTAGAGATATATCAATTGTAATAACTGCAGTTCAATTAATATTTTTAGTTTTTTCTATAATAAGAGCAATTGGTTTTGATATTAAGAAATTTAACTTTAAATCTGATTTAAGGGAAATGAATTATGATTTTTCAGATTCCGAAGAAGTTGAAGTTAATATAAATTTTAATAGTTATAAATACAAAAGAAAAATACGTAGATCTTTAAGAGAATTTACATATTATCTAAAAGAAAATAAACTTTTTGTATCAATATTTTTAGGTATATTATTACTTGTTTTAATAATTTTATTTATTAAAAATAGAAATATAAATTATAATCAAAGTTATAGAACTGGCAAAGTGTTTACATATAATAGTATGCAGTTAACAGTAGAGGATTCTATAGTTACAAATCTTGATTATAATGGAAATGTTATAAATGAAGGTTATTATTATGTAGTTTTAAAAGTTAATTTAAAAAATAACTCTGGTATAACAAGAAAGATAGATTTTAATCAATTTAATTTAAGTATGGGTGGCA
>DJOC01000060.1:0-1156 GCA_002439555.1 Caryophanales bacterium UBA6448
CCTATTACATTATCTTGTATAACATCTAAATTATAATATTTAACTGTAAATGACCACTGTTCACTTACTATAGAATCTGTAGAAATATTTATACCACTTATCAAAGTAACTGTACTAGAACCAGATACATCTATTTCAGAAAAAGAATTACCTTTATTTGATGTTCCACTTAAAGTAAGTTCCTTTAAACCTGCATTTACTGCTCCTTCATTTGCAGTATATGCTGTACTAGGAACATATACCAAATCATAAGAACAATATACTTTTTTAAGACCATTTGTATCTAATGATACATTTATATTACCACCTGTATTTGACATAAATGAAGTATAATCATTACTTGCATTTGCAATATCTAATTTACTTTGTTCTAATGTAATAGATAAGCTTCCTGTATCATTTGTAGTAAATATATATGAATTAGTGGCTATATTACCAGATACAGTATTATTATTTTTTATTTCAACACCACCAAAGTATGCATAAGAAATACCTACTATAATGGTAACGATTAATAATATACCTATAGTTACTAATAATCCCACTCTATTTTCAATTATTTTATTTTTTAATTTCATAATAAAAATACCTTTCTACTATCTATTAAAATGATATCACATTTTAATAATTTCTAAAAGTATTTTTTACAAAAAAATTATTTTTTTACATCTAAGTTTAAAATGTTTTTTAAAATACAAACATCTTTTTGTACTTTTATATTTACAACCAGTAAAGTTTAAGTTATATTTTTAATATACAAATAGCAAACACATATATACTTTAATTATTTTGTTATTAAAGGAAGTAATAGTTATAAACAAAGAAACAAAATATTCAAAATTAATGGAGGTACATAATAATATTTAAAAATTTCAAATTATAATTTAGGTGAAAAATTAAATGAAAGTAAAACACTACTTTATGAAATTCAAAATAAGCCTGAAATCTTTAAAAAGTACAAACGAGGAAGTATTTTAAGGTTAGATTTGTTGTAAATCTAGGAAGTGAATTTTTAGGTGTAATTATGCTACCATTTTAAATAAAGATGATAGTATATATAATCCAGTATTAAATGATATGCATCAAATAAATATAATATTAATCTTAGAAATATTATATATAATGAAAATAAAGTTAATAATTTAATAATTTAATA
>DJOC01000060.1:1253-4748 GCA_002439555.1 Caryophanales bacterium UBA6448
TATACTAGTATTGATAATTATCACTAAAAATGATACTATAGTCGTATAAGAACTCTGTTCAATCCGAAGCTTTACGTTTAGTACGTGAAAGGTTTATGTAGGAAGAATGGAGTTTTTTATTTTGGATTTTTAGATAATGATGAATCGAATATACTATTTTTAGTTTTAAAGCACCAGTGTCTATAGGAGTCTATCCAATTATTAGCAAAGTCGCCACGCCATCCGGTTGATATACCAAAATTAAAACTAGGATGAATAACTTTAATATTTCTTAATATTAATATAATATTACAATATTGTAAAGAAAAAATTCTTTACTAGTTCATTTATATAAGTGTAGAATATAGTTAATGCACTGTATACTTTCACTTGACTTACGCATATTATATATTGTACAATTAAATCACAAGGGCGAAAGCCTGAAGTAGAAATACTTCATAATTGTACTTGTTTAAGTACATAGTCAAGTGTCTAGGACACATTTACTATACTAGTCAATTTGACTAGTTTTTTTATATTTTAATTAAAAAATAACTATTAAAAGTTAAAATTTTTTAATAATATTAACTACTACTCCATTGGGGGATGCATACATATCCTCATTAAATAGTTTATTATCTGTCATAGCAAAGTAAACCATTTGCATAATATGTAAATATTTATTTAATCTAACATTACCTTCATAACAATCTCTTCCTTGTAAGTGTATTAATTTATTAATAATATACTAACATCACTGAAACATACAAAAAAGTATGCTATTAACATACTTTTAGAATTTTAACACAGTATTCTCCGTTTGGTGATTCAACAGTAACAACATCTCCCTCTTTATGAGACATTAATGCTTGTCCTAAAGGGGAAACATTACTAATCATATTATTAAAGGCATCGGCTTCAGCAGAACCAACTATTTTATAAGTATCTTCATCACCATCATCATCAATTGTAACAGTGGATCCAACGCTTACTTTACCGCCCTTTTCAATTTTTGCTATTTCACTATGTTCAAGTCTATATTCAAGTTCTTTAATTCTTGATTCAACTTTACCTTGTGCATCTCTTGCAGCATCATAATCAGAATTTTCAGATAAATCTCCTTGAGCTCTAGCATCCTTTAATGCTTTAATAATCTGAGGTCTTCTTACATTCTTAAGTTCATTTAGTTCTTCCTCGAGTTTAAGATATCCCTCCGCTGTAATTATAAAACTATCTTTTTTCATTTTTCTTCTCTCCTTGTTCATTTTTATTCGACGATAAAAATTATATCATATCTATTATATTTGTCAAGTAGTAAAAATTATATGATTTTTATTTGTTATTAATCCTTAATTTAAAAAGTAAATTCCACCCCCCAATTTTTTGAAATGTGGAGTTTAATTCTACAAAAGACCGGAGTTGATTTTAGTCATTCAAACGCCCATAATACATCACTGATGATGGTTATGTAAAAAAATATATTCTTTATAGAATAGCAGACAAAAAGAATAGCATTAACTATCCTTTTCATCACAACCATAAGTTAAATGTAAATAATTATCATTCTCTTGATAATAATAATATAGTTCCAAAAGTGGTTCTGTAATTTCTTTAATATTTGCATTAAATTTGTCAGTGGCAAATTCATCGTCTCCAGAAATTGGCTTAAAATTTATATAATTTTTTTCTAATGTATAATTAAATTTTGTACAATCGTATTTTTCATCAATAAAAGTACAAAATTCCATTACATCTTCGTTAAATATTATCTTTCCCTCAGTAGCAATTTCATAAATTAATGTTTCATCTTTAAAGGCTGCTCTATTATTAAGCTTCCAACAACCATATAAATTTTCTTTTTTAACTTCTGTATCTTTACTAACATCATACTTTACTCTATTTGGTAAATTTTTCTCTTTATTTGTACATGAACACATACAAAGTATGATTAATAAAAGTAATAAAATTTTATTTTTCATATTATCAATATCCATCTAATGGCCTCCATTTTCCATTTTGTCCACGACAGCATGGTGCACCAAAATTAATCTGTCGACACTTACTTTCTGTTGGAGCTTCACCATCACCCTCACAGTTTTTTGATGAACTTCCGCCACTAGATGAGCCACCACCCGAAGAACCTCCAGAGCTTCCTCCTCCTGATGAACCACCAGAGGAACCCCCACCGGAAGTACAACCTGAACTTGCTGTTAAACTACTTCGTGGAATATTACCATCACAATATCCATTTGGGCAACACTGTCTAATATATATTTTTTCTCCTTGATAACATCTATAGCCGTTTATGTAAGTACAATCACTTCCACCTCCAGATGAACTGCCACCACCATGATCTGGTTCCGGGTCTGGTTCATAGCAATCAGAATAATCTGTACAACTTTCAGTTTCGGTATAAGTACCACAGCTACTATCATCATAACTTGATCGGATGGTATAATAAACTTTCTTTTGACTAGTTCCGCATGATGATTCACACGAACCAGTTCTTTTATATTCTAAATATGTTTCAGTTTTGCAAGAGTTATTTCCATATCTACTGCAATCTACATTCAAATATTTATCAGTACGGTTTTCATAATATTTTCCGTTTCCACATTTATTTGAGCATTCACCAAAGCTATCAAACACTGCAAATGTACAAGATTTATATAATCTATAACTTTTGCTTTGAGTACTAGTGTTTCCAACATTATCATGGGCCGTTATATATACATACTCAGTATTTCCACTTCCATCACGACTTGTAAATGTATAATCCACTATACAGTTATATTTATTACCATTTAAAGTACAATAAGTATTTATATTTTTTGTACTACAATTATTTTTTGATGTTCCTATACAAAAACTACTAATACCACTATGACTATCTTCTAATGTAAATGATACTTTTGCATATTTGCTATTATAACCAGATTTTGTACTAGTGATATTTATGTTTGATATTATTGGCTTAGTTTTATCCAAGTATACATTTACTTCTTTCTTATCACTTGGACAATTTGTAATATTTCCAGCATTATCTTCGATTTTAAACGAACCTATTGTACTATTTATATTTGCTGTTTTATAGGTGCTTTTATAAGTATAATTATTATAACAGGTTGTACCACTACAATTAGTTATTTTTTTATTATATGTTAATTTATTACAACCGCTTTCACTATCTTTACAACCAAAGTTTACTATTACATTATTTTTTGTCCAACTAGTATTTTCAATATAACTACATTCTGGAGGTATATCGTCAATTCTATCTATTACAATTATATCTTCATACTGTTTAATATTTCCAGCTTTATCACTTACGCAAAATGAATACGAACCATTACTGGTTATTTTATACTCTATATTAACATCATTTGGATTGGGAATACTAGTTATTTTATTGTAATTATCCAAAGAAATCTCTGAACAATTACCACTGCTTAAGATGTATCTTTCGATACCTGAACCTATATCAGTTAAATTTGCCTTTAAAGTTTTATCTTTTGT
>DJOC01000078.1:0-1139 GCA_002439555.1 Caryophanales bacterium UBA6448
GTTGGCCTTCCATGAGGACAATTGTAAGGATTATCACATTTAACAAGTTCATCTAAAATATAAGTGATTTCCTCCATTGAAATATGATGATTTGCTTTTATACTCATTTTACAAGCAAGTGTAATTGCAATTTTTTCTTCGAACTTTACTCTATCAAAATCTTTATCAGTATTTATAACAATATCGATTATTTTTCTAACGCTTTCCTCTTCATAACCCTCTTTTAAATAAGATGGATGAGTTTTTATAACAAGTGTATTTATACCAAATTCTTCAGCTTCAATACCAATACTTGAAAGCATATCAAGTTTATTTTTTATAATATTATATTCTGATGAAGTAAACTCAATAGTAATTGGAATAAGCATACCTATTTTTGATACTTCTTTTTCTCTTAACTTTTTCATAAATCTTTCATAATTGATTCGTTCATAAGCAGCATGTTGATCAAGCATATATACTCCATCTTCATTTTCGGCAATAATATAAGTACCAAGAGCAAGACCAACTGGGTAAAGTTTTAATGACTTTAACTGTTCATTTTTAATAATTTCTTTTTCCTCGAAATCCATAAAATATTGATCTGGCTTTTTTACTTCTTCCTCGGGCAAAACAATTTGTTCTTCCTCTTTTTTAGAGAAAATATTTTTTATTGTCTCATCATTAATTTTATTGTTTAACTGCATATGTTCGTAATTACTACTTTCCGTTTTCTCATCCTCAAGAGGTTTAATAATAAGTAAACTTTCATATAATGCTTTTTTAATTGTACTTGTAATAAGCTCTTTTAAATCTTTAATTTTAGATATTTTAACATCTTGTTTCGTGGGATGAATATTAACATCCACTACAGTTGGGTCAGTTTCAATATTAAGGACTACAACTGGAAATTTACCTTCGGGTTTATATGTATAATAAGCATCATTTATTGCTTCATTAATATCATAATTTTTAATAACCCTATTATTAATAAAGGTGATCATATGATTTTTTGTACTTTTTAAAATATGCGGTTTACAAGCATAACCATAAATAACAAAGTCATTATTACTATTTTTTATTTCAAGCATATTCGAAGAAATATTTGCTCCATAAATTTCGTGTATAACTTTTAAAAGATTACCTGAACCACTTGTTTT
>DJOC01000078.1:1298-7602 GCA_002439555.1 Caryophanales bacterium UBA6448
GGGGTATTATAAAATACATTAGTAACTGATATACTTGTACCTTTTCTTTCTTCACAAGGCTTTACTTTATCAATTACACCACCCTTTAAATGAATGTAAGTGCTTTCCTTACCATTACAAGTTTTTAGTTCAATTTCTGATACTGATGCAATTGAGGCAAGGGCTTCACCACGAAAGCCTAAAGTATCAATAAAATATAAATCATCCTCTTTATATATTTTGGAGGTTGCATGGCGTAAAAAACATTCTTTAGCATCTATAGAGTCCATACCTTCACCATCATCAGTAACAATAATATCATCCATACCAGCATTAAGAAGTTCAATAACAATTTTACTTGCTCCTGCATCTATAGAATTTTCTGTAAGTTCCTTGACTATTGAGGCAAGTTTTTCAATAACCTCACCCGCAGCAATTTTATTTGCCAAAAGCTCATTCATTACTTTAATTTTACTCATATTTTTTACCTATTATACTTTCTCTTAAATTAAAACTATCATTATTTAAATAAATGGTTGCCCCTTTTTTAAAGTAAATAAAGAAATTATCAAATACTAAATCTGTATTATTATTTATTTTTACCATTTTATAACTATCTTTATTTTTATATGTTTTAACAGTTAAATTTGGCATAAAAATGCATATGTTTATATCTTCGTCACTGTATAAAGAAACATTATCAATTAAAACTTCAAAACCTTTTTTCAAATTAACTATTTTTTCCTTTAAAAGGTTTTTAGACCTTTGTGTTACAACTTTTGTATCAAATCCAGGACTATCTATAATAGTTAAACCATCCTTATTAATTTCAATAAAATCAAGAGTTGTATTACGAAAGTGTGATACAGTAATATTTTCATCAAATAAAGTATTTATTAAAGTTGATTTACCACTTGAAACAATACCTGTTATTAATACATTTCTATGTTTTTCAATTAAGGAAAGTAAATTATTTTTAAGCATAGCACTTTTATAAGAAAATATTAAAGGTTTAATTCCAAAACTATTTTCTATATTTCTAATTATACTTTCATATTTAATATTTTTAGGTAAAATATCTACTTTAGTTAAAACAAATACTTTATCATTATTTATACTATCATATATTTTAAATGTTTCATTAGAAAGTGACAATATATCACATAAGAAAATTGTAAATACTCTCTTTTTATTAATATTTTCAAGTAACTTATCATTATCTATATAATTATTAAGTTCGACATTTTTATTATAATGAGTTAAATCAAAACATCTTTTGCAAATGTCACTACCCTTTACTGCATAACCAATTTTATTTGGATTATCATATTGAAGTGTTTCTCCACAACCCTTACATCTATTCATAATATGCTCCTTTATTTAAAACACCTGTTTTATTTAATCTTTTATAAATAAATTTTTCAAAAAAACGATTTATTTTTGTTCCAAGAGGTTCAAAAGCTCCGATTGGATTTACTAAAATACTTATACTACCATTTCTATTTGCTCCGAGAATATCAGTTATAAGTTGATCCCCAACAAAAGCAATTTCTTCGGGATTTAATTTATAAATACGCATAATCTTTTTATATTTTTTTAAAAATGGTTTTCTTGAGGAATATGAAGTATCAAGATTTAAGATTTCTTTAAAAGGAGTAAGTCTTTTTTTTGTGGCATTAGAAAAGATAATGACTTTAAAATCATCAGAAATTATTGAAAGAAGTTCCTTTATATCTTTTGAGGGAACATCCTCTTTATAAGAGGCAAGCGTATTGTCTAAATCAAAGGCAATACACTTAATCTTCATCTTTTTTAGCTTTTTATAATTAATATCAAATATGCTTTTATAATACATATCTGGAATAAATTTATCCATACTTTTTCCTTTCTAAAATAAACTTAATTGGCTACTTTCAGGCATACCCTTAAAAATACCCATCATTCTCATTTTATCAATAAGAGTTGTTGAAACTTTACATCTTGATTGGAAATCTTCGATTGAAATAAAAGGATGTTTTTTAGCTTCATTTTCAATATTTTTAGCAACGGTTTCACCAAGGCCATCAATTGTAATAAATGGTGGAATAAGTGATTTATCATCAGCAACATCAAAGGTCATTGCTTTACTTTTATATAGGTCAAAAGGAAGTACTTTAAGTCCCCTTGCGGCCATTTCTAATGCCACGGATAAACTTTCAAGTGTTCCACCTTCTTTATTTGTTGCTTCGAATCCTTTATTTCTTATATCAATAATTTTTTCTTTAATATCATCATAACCCTTAATCATTGCCTCAATATCAAAGGCAGTTGCTTTTGTAGAAAACCAAGAAGCATAAAAGTATACAGGCATATGCACTTTATACCAAGCAATTCTAAAGGCTGATGTAACGTATGCTGCAGCATGGGCTTTTGGAAACATATACTTGATTTTTTGACAAGAATTTATGAACCAATCTTCGATACCTGCTTCTTCCATCACCCTTTTATGTTCTTCCCAAGTTGCTGGATCTTTTGAGGCTTTTCCCTTACGAACAAATTCCATAATCTTAAAGGCCTTAATTGGTTTAACACCGTGATAAATTAAGTATACCATAATATCATCACGACAGCCGATAACCTCTTTAAAAGGAACAATGTTATTTTTAATTAATTCTTGAGCATTACCTAGCCAAACATCAGTACCGTGAGAAAGACCTGCAATCTTAACAAGTTCGGCAAAAGTTGTCGGTTTAATCTCGGAAACCATTCCTATTGTAAAGTTTGTACCAAATTCAGGAATGCCTAAAGTACCTGTTGGGCACATAATTTGTTCATTAGTTACACCAAGTACATCAGTCGAAGAAAATATTGACATTGTATCCTTGTCATCAAGTGGTACCTTTGAAACATCCGTTTTTGATAAATCTTGAATTAAACGAAGCTGCGTTGGATCTGAATGTCCTAAAATATCAAGTTTTAAAAGGTCCTCCTCGATTGAATGGTAATCAAAGTGAGTTGTTCTCCATGCACTTTCTGGGTCATCTGCGGGAAATTGAAATGGTGTAAAATCAGATACTTCCATATAATCTGGAACAACGACTATTCCTCCCGGATGCTGACCTGTAGTTCTTTTTACACCAGTACATCCCATTGCAAGACGCTCTATTTCTACACTACTTTTATTCATTATACCTTTGTCTTCGAAATAACCTTTTACAAAACCATAAGCAGTTTTTTCAGCAACAGTACCAATTGTACCAGCACGATAAACATTATCAACACCAAAAAGTACTTTTGTATACTCGTGAGCACTTGCTTGATTTAAATCAGAGAAGTTTAAGTCGATATCAGGAACCTTATCAGCATTAAAACCTAAAAATGTTGCAAATGGCATATCTTGACCATCTTTTTTCATCATTTCCCCACAGTTAGGACATTTCTTATCAGGAAGGTCAAATCCTGATGAATATGTAGCACCCAAAGTATTACCATTTTCCGAATCGAATATTGAAGTTTGACATTTTAAACATCTATAATGAGCAGAAAGTGGATTAACCTCGGTTATACCCATCATCGTAGCAACAAAGGATGAACCTACTGAACCACGGGAACCAACTAAAAATCCTTCATCATTTGAGTGTTTAACAAGTCTTTGGGCAATAAGGTAAATTGGGTCGAAACCTCCACCAATGATACCTCCTAAAGTTTTTTTAACTTTTTTCTTAATAGCATCTTCTGTCTTCTTTCCATCTTCTTCTGTCCAATGACTATCAACATACTCTGTTACAATTTCATTTACTTTATCATAACCTGTAACTATTGTTTCGTGCAAATTTTTAAATGTTTCTTTAGTAAGTTCTTCATCAGAAATATCAGGATTTTCTTTCTGAAGTTTTTCGTGCCAATAAGTATAAACTATATCACCATAAAGTTCTTTAGCAATTCTTTCCTCAATATTATATGGTAAATTTTTACCATACCAAGAGGATGCTTTATCATATACAAGGTCAGTTACAACTCTTTTACAATCTAGATAACTTTTTCCATCATCACTTCTTACTCTTGGTGAAAATGGAACTCCGTGTGTATCAATAATAACTTCGATCTCGGTGGCCATATCTAAAACTTTATTAGTGTTTTCAACCACTATTTCATAAGCAAGATCACTTCCTAAAAAACTAAAGTCTGAAAGCATTTCTTCAGTAGTTCTAAAATGCATCGAAGGTATTACTTTAATATTATTTTTTGCAAGAGGATGGCGTCCTCCTCCAGGGACTTTTTGATTAATAATAATTTCACGATATATTTTATCTTCTCTAGAAAAATGATGTACATCACCGGTAGCCACAATAATCTTACCATTTTTCTTTGTTTCATTAATAATTTTCCTTAAATGATTTTCTAGTTCATAATCATTTTTAAAATCTCCAGTTTGAATTAAATGGCCATAACATTCTTTGGGTTGAACCTCTACATAATCATAAAAATCAATAATTGATACAAGGTCTTCACTTGACTTACTTCTTGCTTCAATAAAAACTTCACTTTCGTAACAACCACTTCCGATAAGTAAACCCTCCCTTAGTTCATTTAAAACACTTCTTGGTATTCTTGGAGTTTTATATAAATAAGTTGTATTTGCAAGAGAAATAATTTTAAATAAATTTTTAAGTCCTACTCTATCTTTAGCAATTGCATTAAAATGATATGTTCTTCCGAATTTAAATAGTTCTTCTTTAGAAACTAAATTTTGAAGTTCATTAACATTATATATTTTTTCATTTTCTAGTTTACTAATCATTTTATTAAAGACAAGGGCTGTTCCTTCAGCATCATAATCTGCTCTATGGTGACTTTCTTCATCAAAAGGGACATTATATCTTTTTACAAGGGCTGATAAACTATGTCGTGCAAATCCCCTATCTAAACTTCTAGATAACTCTAAAGTATCAACAACAGCATTTGTAAACTTACCTAAATTATACTTTTTCATTGCCATTTCAATAAAGGAAATATCAAATTTCGCATTATGAGCAACCATCGGAAGATCACCAGTCCATTCAAGGAATCTTTTGGTAACATTTTCTTCCGTATCAGCCGAAGACACCATATCATCAGATATTTCAGTTAAGGCTGTAATATTATCTGGTATATGAAATCCTGGATTAATAAATTCATCAAATCTATCAGTTATTACTCCATCTTCGATTTTAACGGCACCAATTTCAATCATTACATCGCCTGATGCTGCATTAAATCCAGTTGTTTCGGTATCAAATACTACAAATGTCGCACTTTTAAGCGGAGCATCTATTGGGTCTTTTACAATTCTAACTACATCATCAACAAGGGTAAGTTCAGTTCCATATAAACCTTTGAAGTGTTTACTAGGATCCTCAATTTTTTTATTATGAGCTTTAATAAGTTGATAAGCAATTGGGAATCCTTGACAACCATTATGGTCAGTAATCGCAACACCTCTGTAACCCATATTAATTGCATTAGTAACAAGTTCATTTGTATGTTTTGCAAGGTCTACTTTTGTTACTCCATCCATTTGACTCATCATTGTATGAGCGTGAAGTTCTACTCTTTTAACTTCAGCATTATCAGTAATACTTACATCCTTTGAGGCAATTTTCTCAATAGAGCGAGGTTCAATTATAAAAGAATGCAAATAATCATCCATTTTAATAGAGCCAAGTACTCTAATCCAACTTCCTACTTTAAGTCTTCCCATTATATTATCATTTTCATCTTTATCAAACTTAACTATCTTCATTAAATAACTATCAGTTTTATCTGATACTTTTAAATTATTAATATAAAATGGTCCTTTTTTACCTTGTCTTTCAATAGTTTCCATACCAAAAATGTAAACCTCAAAAATAATGTTTTTGACTTCTTCATTAATATCAATTAACTTAGTCGGTTCTCCCTCAATATGAGCGCCCATCACCATTGGATTTTCTTTTATCTTTACTACCGGCTCTTCATTTTCTTTTTCAATTTCCTCTTTGATTTTTTGAGCCTCTTTATCATCTAAACAAATTTGAACGTTTACATCAAGTCCATACATTTTAAATAAACTTTTAATTTTAGGTAAATCACTTTCAATAATTTTACTTTCAATAGAAAAATGTGTAACTATTTTAGCTAATCCATCTTCATAATTAATATGAATTTTAGATAAAGATGGTTTTTCAATATAAAATGCTGTAAGTAGTTCATTTAAATAAATACTTAAATTATCATCATCCATATTCTCGTATTCCAAAGTTACAAAACACTCACTTTTACCTTTTATCTTATTTTTACACGCTAAAAATAGTGCATCCACACTTTG
>DJOC01000078.1:7684-8651 GCA_002439555.1 Caryophanales bacterium UBA6448
CTATTAAATATAACTTTTTTAACCGTGGTACCTATAAAAGTATCACTACTAAAATTTATACTATCAAAAAATCTTTGTACTTCATCATCCATAAACTACCCTATCACTTTCTTTTAATATTATTAACTAAAACATTTAATTTGTCAAACCTCTTTGACACTTTTACATTAACATTTATTAGTTCATTAACTTTTAAATCATTATTTTTTTCATATACGGAGGAAAACATAGTTAAATCTACTTTACCAGTTTCATCCTCACATTCTAAAAATGCCATTTCATTACCCTTTTTATCTTTTATAACGTGAATACTTTTAATAAGTAAAACCATATTTATATTTTTAAATAAATAGTCTTTTACATTTTCCACTTTTATAACACTCTTATATTTACTGCAAGGATGATTAGTTATATACATCCCATAAGAGGATATTTCAAATTCTCTTAAAGTAGCCTCATCATATTCAGGGTAATTAGTTAAAATTGGTTTTCCTAATCCATCTGAATAAATACTTGCATAATTTCTAATTACCTCAATATTTTTTATCATAGTTTGCTTATTTATTTTAAATATATCTAAAGCTCCACTTTTAATAAGAATAGAGTAAATGTCCTCATCTAAAAAACTATTTGTTTTAACAAAAAAGTCAAATATATCAGTAAAGCCATTTTCTCTAGCACTTATTATTTTATTTATTATTTCATCATTTAAGCCTCTTATTATATTAAGGGGTAATAAAATGTAGCCATTTTTTTCAGCATATTTATTTACTGAATAATTAATATTTGGTTTTAATAGTTTATAACCACTATTTTTAAGTGATGAAAGCATCTTTTCACATTTAGAAATATCTTTATTATTTTCTAAAAGATAAAACATAAATTCCTTAGGAAAATTTGCCTTTAGATATGCCATTTGATAAGAAACTAAAGCATAAGCAACTGAATGTGATTTATTAAAGCCATA
>DJOC01000078.1:8729-11028 GCA_002439555.1 Caryophanales bacterium UBA6448
CCTTTTTTTATGCCTCCAGAAATAAACTTATCATATTGTGCATTAATAATGTCTTCTTTCTTTTTAGAAATTGCTACCCTTATATCATCGGCTTCGAATAATGAGTAACCACCAACCTTTTCAAATATTTTCATAACTTGTTCTTGGTAAATAATTGTGCCATAAGTTGAACCTAAAATACCAGTTAAATCACCTGTTAAATTAATACCATCTTTTTTATTTTTTAAATATTCGTCAATTTGCTTATTTGCTCCTGGTCTAACAAGAGCCAAAGAAACTATTAGTTCATTAAAACTAGTTATTTTAAGTTTAGCCAAAACACTTTTTGCATAACTTGATTCAAATTGAAAAATATCATCGGTACTAGCATCATAAAATATTTTTAAAGTTTTTTTATCATCAAGTGGTATATTATTTATATCAAAATTTTTTATCTTTTTAGATACTTTACTTATTATATTTAACTTTTCAAGTGCTAAAAAATCCATTTTCAAAAGGCCCATTTTTTCTAAATAAGGCATTTCAATACCAGTTTTTAATGTTCCATTTTCATTAGAAATAGGAATGATTTTGCCTAACTTTTCACTTGATATAATTACCCCCGCTGCGTGAGTTGAGGTATTTTTCTTAAGCCCCTCAAGGTGATAAGAAATATCATATAAATTTTTAATTTCACTATACATTTCAATATATTTTTTAACTTTTTCATTTTGATAATTTTCTTTTAAAGATAAAGAACTATCAATATTTTTAATAAACTTATCAAATACATTAGAATCCACTTTTAAAAGTTTTGCAAGATCTCTTAAAATAAGTTTTGCCTTATAATTATTAAATGTAAGACCTACGGCCACTTTATCAAAACCATATTTATTTTTTACATATTCAATCATATTAATTCTTTTATCAGATTCAAAATCAATATCAATATCAGGCATCTTTTTTCTGTTAATATTTAAAAATCTTTCAAATAATAAATCATATTTAATTGGATCAATATTCGTAATTCCCAAAGAGTAACTTACTAAACTACCCGCCGCACTACCCCTACCAGGTCCTACAAAAATATCATTTTTTTTAGCATATAAAACATAGTCATAAACTATTAAAAAGTAGTCTACAAAACCCATTTTATTAATAACATCAAGTTCATATAAAATTCTTTCTTTATAATTATCAGACACTTTTCCATTAAATCTTTTATTTAATCCTAAAATACATAACTTTTTTAAATAATCATAGTTATTATCACTATTATTAAATTTAGGTATATATTTTTTATCAAAGGGAATTTCTAAATTAATTTGCTTACTAAAATCATAAGTTGTTTTAATATTTTCTAAAGTAGAATTTTTATAATAAGCGTTATCATTATAAACAAAACTATCATTAAGCATTTTTAAATATTTAAGATATGGAATATCTTTTTTATATAAACATCTTACATTATCAATATAAACTATTTTATCACTTATAAGTAGTGCATTATTTTTTTCTATATCATTACAAAAACCTATATAAACATTGTCTTTATACTTAAGCTTTTCATAAATATCTATACTTTTAAAGGGAATAATCACAAGTAAATTAGCATTTTCTAAATATGAAAGTTTCATATTATCCTTTAGATAATCAATTTTAAGAAGTTCTTGATAACCAAGATAATTTTTTGCATAAATATAAATATGCATACTTTCAAATACAGTATCAAGACCAATAATTGGCTTAATATTATTTTCTTTACATTTTAAGTAAAACTCCATAAATCCATTTAAATTTTCATCACAAATGCTACACTCTTTTATATTATTTTCATTCAAAAAAGAAATTAAATCTGGTAATTTAATTAAACTTTTAAGTAGTGAATACTCAGTTGTAATTTTAAGTGGTATTAATTTCTTTTCTTCCATAAATTAATTGTAACATTATTAAGAATAAATATCTATAATTAAATTTTATAATTTACTTTCTATCTTAAATTCTCTTGCAAATATTCTTCCATCAGAAGAGTATTCAATTATGCACTGATTATTCCTAGCACATATAATTATCCCAATAGTTTTATCATCAGATACATCTTTTACATTCTTATCAATATAGTTCATATAAACCTGAATTTGGCCTATATGTTCTTTCTTAAGTTCAGATATTTTAAGTTCCACGACAACATAACATTTAAATTTTACATTATATAAAAGCAAGTCTATGTAATTATAGTTACTCCCTATTTTAATTTTATATTCATTATCTATAAAACTAAAACCATTACCAAGCCCTTTTAAAAATGATGATATATTTA
>DJOC01000078.1:11173-17929 GCA_002439555.1 Caryophanales bacterium UBA6448
ATTAATTTATTTTTAGTTTCTTCGCCTAGTCTTTCATATTCTTTGGATTTAATTCTATTTTTTAGTTCATCTCTAGTTATCAATTCTTTTTCACAAATATTAATATAGTAATTTACTTCGTTTATATTTTTTATTGGTAAAAGTTCCCTATAATGACTCCATGATAATTGGTGCCCTAATCGGGCACCTTTTTCAATTAAAAGATAAAATTGTCTCATTCGTTTTAAAGTTGTAGTATTATATTTCTTGCCAACTTCTTGAGTAAGTTTTAAGGAATATTTACCTATAATATTTTCACCATAATTTTTTCCAGCATCATTAAGCATTTTACCAACATTATAATAAGTAGTTAAATCACTATTATTAATTGAATGTCTTTTAGCTAACTTACTTATTTCGTTATTCAATAGTTCTTGTTTTATTTCATCATAATAATTTACCATTTACTCCCTTTATATATATTTATTACCGGAAAATTTCTCTTTTTCTCCTTTTTTGTTAAATTTATTTGAAAAATTTAATTTTTATAATTTAACAATCACTCGAACATACTTTACATTGCATTTACACGTATCATTTTGTTGACATTTATATGGTTTTGTGGTAGAATAGCAAGCAATTAATCAAAAAAGGAGGGTTTTGGTTATGAAGAAATGTGATTTACTAGCGCTTATTAATGCATGTCAAAGTAAAATCGAAGAAATAATGGACATGAATATAAGTGAAAAAAATAAGAAAGGATTTAAGGAGCTTTTGCATGCAACTGAAAAGCATTATAATATTGTAGCAAACGCAAATGATAATGATACTAAATTATTTGAAAGCTATGCATCATTATATAGTTCACTTTATTATAAACTTAGAACTATAGATATTAGAATTAATGATGAAAATGTTGGCCTTGCTTTATACACTCAACTTAAAAAAGCTGAAAGAAAAGATGTTGGTGAACCTAGAAAAGAAAGTAATGCTGTGCCAAATAATGTAATTGATGTTAAATATGAAGAAGTTGATAAAAAGAGAAAAACTTTAGGTATTATTGCGGGCGCATCTTGTACTATTGCTGCACTTGCTATCATATTTTCTCTTGCAAAAGAAAATAGTAAACTTAAAAATCAAATTAATGGTTTAAATGAAGATGAACCTAAAGAGTCTCAAGAAGTTGTAATTGAAGAAACACCTACTGCTGAAATTGAAGAGGAAATAACTATTGAAGAGCCTTCGGATACTATTGAAGTAGAACCTACCCAGGAGGAAACTAAATTAAGTTTATCAAATATTGATATTAACGATGAAGATGCATTATATGCTTATGCTGAAAAACTTGCAAGTACTCCAGGTAATACTTTAACAGTCGAGGAAATTATAACAGCTTTAAAACTTGCAAACTTTGATGATTTAGAAAATAAAAGTGTTTTTGCATCTCGCGAAGAACTTTACAAAGCAAATACTGATTTAGGAAAACTTACTACTTTAGTAGGAACTGATAATGTTGTGGTATTAAACGAAGAAAATGATATCTTTGTTACCGAGGACACGTTAAAAGAAATGCTTGCTTGCATTACAAATAATGAATTAAAATTAGAAAACTTCTCTTCCCTAAAGGAGGAAAAAGGTTATAACATATATAAGTTATATGAATTATGTGCTAAAAAATTAAATGATGCTAATGAAGAAAATAAGGTTTTATACGCTAAACTATTTAATGAAATGACAGCAAGAAAATTTGAATCATTCTCTCTTACTCCAGAAAGTCCAATCAGCCAATATTATTTAATGCTTGGAATGTTTAATGAAAATATGAATGCATCACTTGCTCTTACAACAAATCACGGTTGGGGTCCAACTTATGGAGAAATGAAAGATGATAATACGGTTCCAAATGGTTATACTGGTGATGAAATTGATGGAACATATGGTTATATCTGTATTGAAGAATTAATTCATCATTTAACTATTGGAAATCCAGATTATTCAATGTATTCAATTTATGCTGATGAAGTTATGATAGATAAAGGACTATCAAGATAAGGAGGTTTTTATGAAAAATAATAAAAGTGGAAAAATATTAAATGTACTACTTGGTATAATTGCATTTTTTGCTATCGTAGTTATTGTATTTTGGTTAATTTCTAAAAATAATGGTACTACAAATAACGTAAATGAATTTAAAGATAATCTTACAAAAATGCAAGAAACTGCAAAAAAATATTTTGAGGATAAACTACCTTCCTCTATTGGAGATACAACAATTATTTATCTTGATGAGTTAGTGGAAAAAGATATTTTAAAGGAAATGAAATATGGTAAAACTAAATGTGATGGTGATTTATCATATATTTCCGCTACAAGAAGTGCTGATAATGAATATAAAGTAAAAAGTAATTTAGTTTGTGGAAATACTTCTGATAATATTATTGAAAAAATTTCTATTAAATCCGTTATCAAAGATGAAGATGGCAAAACTACTGAAGTAGATAATAGCTCTAATGATTATAAAGATAATGTAAAATCATCTTGTGAGTGTTCTAGTACAACAACATGTACAATTTATGAAATACCTACAGTATGTACAATTAAATATACTTATGAACACGTAAAACAAAGTATCACATGCCCATCTGGTTACAGATTAAATGGTAATGTTTGTGAAAAAGAAACTGGTGATTATAGACAAGCTAATGAAAGTTATTCTGAAGAGCAAGTTAAAGTTGTTGATGCCAAGAAAAATGATGGTGGTTATCATAAAGTTTATACTGATTATATCGTAACTGGTGGTGTGTCAACTAAATATTGTGAAAAAGGTACACTTCAAGGAGATTACTGCTATGAATATACACAAAAAATAACTGATACTAAAAATTACTGTCCAACTGGCTATATTAAAGAAGGTAATAAATGTCGTAAATATACTGATATAATCTCTTCTTCTGAAGGATATTGCCCATCTGGTTATGAAAAGAAAAATAATGCTTGCTACAAATACACAGATATTATTACTGATACTGAAATAACTTGTCCTTCTGGTTACGAGCAAAAAGGAAATTCTTGTTATAAATATACAGACCCTATTCCTTCAACAAGTGGAAAAACTTGTCCTTCTGGTTATACATTAAGTGGTAATACTTGTTATAAAACAACAGAACCTGACAAAGTTATTGATTGGGGTAATCCAATAAGAGAATACTCAACTACTAAATATGAGGCTCCTTACACTACTGCTACCGAAAAGAAAGTTTTAATGGGTAAAAATACTATTGCTGGTATAACAACATATAATTACGCAATTTACCAAGCAAAAAAAACAACATATAAATGTTCTTCTGGAACACTACAAAATGGTAAATGTTATCATTACGCTACCCCTTCTGGAGGAAACACTACATACACTTGTCCATCAGGTTACACACAAAGTGGTAATACTTGTTATAAAACTACAAGGCCTAGCACATCAACTACTAAATATTGTCCATCAGGTTACAAACAAAGTGGTAATACTTGTTACAAAAAGACTTCTTTAAGTTATCGTGATGACAGTTACTGTCCAAGTGGATACACCCAAAGTGGTAATACTTGTTATAAAGAAACAGATATTATAAATGAAACAAAGAGTTATTGTCCTACAGGTTATACAGAACTTGGAGATAAATGTTATAAAACTACTCCAGCTAAAGTATCAACTACTGATAAAGTATATTCTTGTCCAACTGGCTATACTAAAGAAGGTAATGGCGAAAATACTAAATGTTATAAACTAGTAAAAAGTGCTGATGAATACTACTGTGAAAATGAAAAAGCAACCTTAAAAGGAACTTTATGTTACTATAAAGAAGAAAGTAAATTCTTAGGTTACTATTGTCCTTATGGATATACTCTTGATGGTCAAACATGTTATAAAACTACAAAGGAAACTACTTCACCTATTTGGTCTAATGCAGAATATATTTATTCAGAAAATGAATATGAACCAGGTTATGTAAGAACTGGTAAAGCAACTTATGTAAGAACTTGTGTTAGAGATGATGGAAGAAGTAATCCAGATCAAGATCCAAATACTATGAAATAAAAGTCATAGTATTTTTTTTATTCTTAAAAAAGAACCTATTTGATAATAGATTCTAATGCAAGAGTAATCATATCATTAAGTGAAGTTTGTCTTTCCTCTGGAGTAAGAACTACATTTGAAAATTTTGAATCAACTGCAGTTGCTATAACACTTGCCTCTATTCCCATAGAGTTTGCTATATGACAAAGAGCAAATCCTTCCATCTCCTCTCCTAAAGGATGAATATCTTCAGGCATTCTATTAAGAAGTCTGTCCATTCCAACATAAGGTCCAAATACATCAGCAGTAACCATAGTACCTACATGAATGTTCATACCTAACTCTTTTGAGGTATTTATAATAGTTTCATTTAAAGCTAATGATGGTTTAACAGTATGCTCTTTATAATCATTAAATGAATAAGCAAAATTACTTTCACTATAAATATTGTCCGCTAAAATAAGTTCTGGTATTTTAACTGATTCATCTACTACACCACAAGTACCTATTCTAATAATTTTTTTTACATTAAAATAATGAATAAGTTCAAAAGCATAAATACTCATCGAAGGCATTCCCATACCACTTGCCATAACAGTAACTCTTGCTCCTTTATAATAACCAGTATAGCCGAACATATTTCTTACACTTGTAACAAGCCTTGCCTCAGTTAAAAAATTTTCAGCAATATATTTTGCTCTTAAAGGATCTCCGGGCATTAAAACTATTGGTGCAATATCACCTTTCTCACATTTAATATGAATTGGATTTTCTCCTACAAACATTTTTTATCATCTCCTATAATAAAAGTATAACAAATAAACTAAGTAAAAACAATTTTTATTTACAAAAATTTTACACATATAAAAAAAATACTAAGAATTTTTTGCTTTCTTAGCATTTTTATTTTGTTTTTTTAATGAATTATTAATTTCTCTTAACAAGAGAATTTCCTCAGGAACTTTTTCTTCTTCTTTCTTTTCTACTTTTTCCTCTTTTTTAAGTTTTTCTATTTTTTTCTTAGCCATATCATCTATAGTATTAAGAGTCTTTACAACTAAAAAGATGCAAAAAGAAATAATTAGAAAATCAATGATATTTTGAATAAACATTCCATAATTGATTGTAGCCTGTCCAACTTTTAAAGATAAATTTGTAAAATCAATACCACCAATTACAACACCAACTAAAGGCATTATAATATCGTTTACAAGTGAGGAAACTATTTTAGAAAAAGCACTACCTACAACTACACCAATAGCAAGATCTAAGGCATTACCTTTTGAAATAAATTTCTTAAACTCATTTAATATCTTTTTCATTTTTCTTTAAATCACCTTTGAATGTTACATACATTGCAACAATATAAATTATAACAGTAATTATATAGCCTAATGTAAAGTATGAATATTTAGTAAATAATACACCTATTAAAGTTAAAAATAAACTTACTAGATATAATCCATAGTAACCAAGTGGTAAGTATTTATCTAAATTATATTTCTTTAAACTAGGTATATGTTCCTCTAATTTAATGAATGTATTAACAATATTTACAAAGAATAATAAGATTGCAAATATAGCACATATTTTAGCAAGTCCAAACATAAATGATAAGTCAAACATATCTGTATGAAGTACTGTAATTGAGGTACTTGATTCATAACCAAAGAATTCTATTTTATATTTAATCCATTTTACATTAAACATTATAAATGTTACAAATAAAGCTATTATATTATTAATAACATTTTTATCTTTTGGAACCTCTACAGTTAAATTAACTTTTTCCATTGAACTTATTTTTTCATCCAATTTATTTAAACCATCATCAATAGTTTTGCCAATGCTATCCACTACGCCTGCAGTTTCATTTGCTACTTCTTTGATATTTTCTTTTACTTCTTCAACTGTTTCAGTAACTTTTTCTTCTTTTACAATATTTTCTTTTTCAGGTTCAACTTTTTTAGTAATTTTCTTTGGTGTAGAATTTTTCTTAACAGTTTCTTTTTTTACAGTTTTTGGTTTTGCTTCACCTGTTTTTGAAGTAGTTTTCTTTGCATTACCGCTACTTTTTTTAACTGGAGATTTTTTAGTAGTCTCCTTTTTTACAGTATTTACTTTCTTTACATTAGTTTTATTTTCTTTTTCATTATCTTTCATAATAAACTCCTTTTTCTCTAGGTATATTATACACCAAAATAATTATTTTAAAAAGGTCAAATAGTCTACTTTACATAAAATTCTTAATTCTGAGAGTAAATGACATTTTTAAATTTGAGTGTCATTTACTTTTAGAATAGGAGTTTCTTTTACTTTTAGAATTATGACAATTTTGAATTTAATGTTATCATTTTATATAGTGTCACTTACTTTTAGAATTAGCATAAATTTGCAAAAAATCAGCATATTCATTATACTGATTTTTTAGTGGCATTTACTTTTGCATTATATTTACTTATTTGAACGATGTCATTTACTATTGCAATTCACCACTTTACATAAAAAAGTCAATGATAACTATTTATCAAAGACTTTTCTTTTTAAAGTTTCATATTCTTCTTCGGTTATTTGGCAGTAATTAATTACTTGCAGTTTTGATAGACCATCTTTTATCATTTTAAGAGCAATTACCTCAGTAACTTTGTTTGTAACTTCGTCAGTAACTTTTTGGGTTACTTCATTTGTTACTTTTTGGGTTACTTCATTTG
>DJOC01000079.1 GCA_002439555.1 Caryophanales bacterium UBA6448
GCAGACTATGTCCGCAACCTAACCATCAAAACTTTTCAATTTTTCACAAAAAAAGCAAACCTCCACTTGAAATAGTTTGCCAAAACAGTATAATAACTGTTACGTGCTCTATCGCACACTCAAATTTAATTTAAAACGGTCTATGCCGTAATGTAGTCTATGCTACTAAATATCGGAACCTCAAGATTACTCTTTTGCTCCATGTTTACAATATGCATAACTACTCAGGGAGGTTTGCAATGAATATAATAGAACAAAATAAGGAAAAAATCAATGGCATTTTAGAAACTTTTGACAGAATGATAATAAATGGTTACCTTTTAAACCTTTGTAACTATCGTCATTTTCTTTTTTATTTAATACAAAATGATGTTAAATTAATTGATTTTGATAAGTTTGCTTTAAAAGAAACTGAGAAATTATGTAATCATATTAATAATTATATTAAAGAAAATAATGTTGAAACCATTTATTTAAATTCAGGTAAAATTGATAAAAATGAAATTGTTATGACTGAACTAGAAAAGAATCCTGATAAAACAGGTTTAATAACTGCTTTATCTGCTGTTGAAATTTGTAATACTATGACTGTTAAACCAAATAAAGAAACTCAAAAGTTAGAAGTTACTTCTAGACCTGCAAAATGTAAACATTATTATTTTTACTATAATGACGAAGAATTTGGTTTAATGTATTTAAAAATCCAAACTTGGTTTCCTTATAATGTTCAAATATATATCAATGGAAGAGAATATTTATCTAAGTTACTTGATAAAAATAATATTAAATATGATATGTATAATAATTCATTTTCATATATAGAAGATTTTACTAGAGCACAAGAACTTGCTGATGATATTCTAAATCAAAAGATATCAGATTCTTTTGATGGATTAATTAAACAAATTAATATACATTTACCTAAGATAGAAAAGATATTTAGCCATTCATACTACTGGTGTATTGATCAATGTGAGTTTGCAACCGACATTAACTTTAAAAGTCGTGATGATTTAAGTTTATTTTATAAGACACTGGTTGAAACTGCATACTTCACTTTTAGTTCTGAAGACATATACTCTTTCTTTGGTAGAAATGTATCTAGAATTCATAATTTTTCTAAAGGAGAAATTGTTTCTGATTTAAGACACAGGTATCAAGGTTACCGAATAAAATTTAAAATTAATAATAATCAAATTAAAATGTATGATAAAGGAAACAATTTAAGAATTGAAGTAACAATCAATAATCCAAAAGACTTTAAAGTTTTAAAAGAAAAAGAAAGAATTATAGAACATAAATCTATTGAGAAAGAAAAAGTTTGGATTCCTATGGGTAAAAGTATATCTAATTTATATAGATATGTTGAAATAAGTAAATCTATAACCAAAAGATATATTGAAGCATTACCAGATATTAATATTGATGAAGTACCAATTTCTGAAATCAATAAAATTTCTTCATCAATTGAAGTTAATGATAGAAAATACACTGGTTTTAATATTTTAGAAAAAGATACTTTAAAATTATTTGCTATTATATCTTCTGGTGAGTATTTAATTAATGGCTTTTCAAACAAATTAATTAGAGAGAAATACTTTTCTAAAGAAATAACCAAGAAAGATATTAATAAACTTACTCGGTTACTATCTAAATTAAAAGCCCACGGAATAATCAAAAAAGTAGCTAGAAAAAACAAGTATTATCTAACTACTAATGGAAGAAAAATAATTAATAGTATATTGATCTATACTAGAAAAACTTTATTAACTTAGTTCTGCAATACCACATTGCAATGGGGTAAGGGGAATTCTACCCTTTTTATTATATTTCTATTAAAAACTTGTTTTATTTTTATTTATTTAGAATGCAATAGCATACGGCAGACTATGTCCGCAACCTAAAATAATTGATTTTTTTTGCAAAAAAAATCAAAACCCTCCATAAATGTAGTATAATAACTACTTAAGAAATCGGAGACTACTAGGCATTGCCGTTCTCTCCCGTATAATAAAGGAGTGGTTTTGATATGACTATAATAGAACAAAATAAAGAAAAAATCAAGGGGGTTTTAGAAACTTTTGATAGAATGATAATAAATGGTTATCTTTTAAATCTATGTAACTATAGACAATTCTTGTATTATTTAATAAAAAATAACATCGAACTTAGAAATTTTGATAAATTTGCTTTGGAAGAAACTGATTCTTTATGTAAAAATATTGAACAATATGTTAAAAGCAATAATAAAGAAATCCAATTTCTAAATTCAGGGAAGTTAAATAAAGATGAACTTGCAAGAGAAATATTTGAAAAATCAGAAAATAAAGAAGGGTTAATTGCAGTATTTAGTGCAGTTGAAATATGCAATACTATGACAGTTAAGCCTAATCGAGAAACTCAAAAATTAGAAGTAACCTCACGTCCAACAAAATGTAAACATTATTATTTTTATTATAATGATGAAGAATTTGGGTGGATGTTTCTAAAAATACAAACTTGGTTTCCATATAATGTTCAAATATATATTAACGGCCGTGAATACTTATCTAAATTACTAGATAAAAATGGTATTAAATATGAAATGTATAATAATTCATTTTCATATATTGAAGATTTTGCTAAAGCGCAAGAATTAGCAGATGGAATATTAAATAAAAAAATATCTGATTCATTCGATGGACTAGTATCAAAAATCAATAATCATTTGCCGAATATAGAAAGCATATTTAGTCATTCATATTACTGGTGTATTGACCAATGTGAGTTTGCAACCGACATTACATTTGAAAGTCGTAAAGACTTAGATTTAATTTATAAGACACTGGTTGAAACTTCATTTTTTACATTTAGTAGTGAAGATATTTATTCTTTTTTTGGAAGAAACGTAAGTAGACTTCATAATTTTTCTAAAGGGGAAATTGTTTCCGATTTAAGAAACAGGTATCAAGGTTACCGAATAAAATTTAAAATAAATAATAATCAAATAAAAATGTATGATAAAGGAAATAATTTAAGAATTGAAGTAACAA
>DJOC01000038.1 GCA_002439555.1 Caryophanales bacterium UBA6448
GCACTTGCCTGACTAGGCCACTCAAATTTATTATCTAAAGATAAGTAAACATTACTACTCAATTTAACATTGTTATAGATTTCGTTAGCATTATAAAAGTCCTTGATTTTATCTATATAGTTTTTAGTTTTATCATCCATTTGTAAAGCATCTAATGTCCAAAAACGATAAGATATAATTGTTTTATTTTTTAATTTTTCTACAGAATCTAATATATTTTCTAGATAATTTTCCTTGCTATTTTCACTATGAAGTGAAATATTAATTCTATAAATATTATGATCTAATAATATATTAAGTCTTTCTTTTAAAAGTGTACCATTCGTAGTAATTACAACTTTTTTATTACACTTTTCTAATAAGCCTAAAATTTTGTCTAAATTTGGATGCAAAAGTGGCTCTCCTTTAACGTGTAAGTAAATATAATCCGTATAACTATCTATTTTTTTTAAAATATCTTCAAATTCGGTAGTTGTCATATATTTTATATCTTTATTTGTTTTACTACAAAAAGAGCAGTTTAAATTACATTTATTTGTTATTTCAATATATATTCTATTAAATTTCATAAATACCTTTCATAAGAAAAAAAGAGTTAATTACCCTTTTTTGTAAATTCATCAAAACTAGTTCCATTATTTTTAATAATAATTTTACCATCACTAATTTCATAGCTTAAACTATCAGTTCCTACGGGAACATAACTTTTAAGTATGACTTCATTTGTAACATCATAAATATAAAGTTCATTATTTACGGTGGTAATAATCATTAAATCTTCATAATTTTCATAGTTTTTCACTGTTAAATCTGATAAAACATTTTCTCCAGTATATTTATAAAATGTATAAATATCGCTATTTTTAGAAATAATGTATTTATCATTGTAATCATAAATAGGTACTCCAAAAGTATCTGTTAAGGAGTTATCCTCACTATCTATTAAAAAGTAACCATTTAGTTTTTTTACAATAATTTTATCACTTGCTAATTTATCATCCTTAATTTTATTTGCAAGTGCCATATAATCATAGCTTGGTTTAATTTTAAAGTTACCGGCATTTAAGTCAAATAAGCCAAATAAATTTTCTTCATTTTTAACTATTAAATAGTTTCCATCGATATCAGTATTATAATTTTTTAGCATATTAACTGTTAATAGTTTTATTTTAGTACCTAGACTATATAGATAAATCTTATCACCATCTTTAATAAAAACATTATCGGTATTAAATACACCAATATCATTTTTATCTCCATCTTTATAAAAATCATTTGTTTCATCATCAATTTCAGTTTGGGCATCATCACAATCCGAAGAGGTGCATTCATAAGTTCCTAATAATTTACCTGTTTTATCATAGTAAAATAATTTATTATTATATTTATGTTCTTTACCAGGATTTTCTAAAGCTGTACCTTTAGAAAGATTTTTATAAGAACCTATTACCGTAAGGGGTAAGAAGATAAGAAGAAGAATTATTATAACAGGAAGAACCACTTTATTATTCTTCATTATTATCTCCTACAAGATTACCAGTTGTTTTATCAAAAGTATATGTATTATTATTAACTTTTATAATATAATTTTTTTCATCCTCACTAATTTCAAATATAGATGGATCATTACCTTTAATTTGAATATTTGCATCTAAAATACCTTTTTTAGCATCCTTATAAGTATAAACATTTAAGGAGTTATCTTTTTTAACTAAAGCAAAATAATTATCATAAAGTTTTATATATTTTCCTTCTTCGGATAGGATATTACCTTTTAAACTATATACTAAATAATTATCATTATTTTTTACAAGCATATATGAGGATACATAATCTACAATATCAAATGTTGATGATGCTATTTCATTGCCAATCTTATCATATAGGAAGTTTTTCTTTTCTCTTTTTACTAAAAGTAAGTCTTTCATAAATGATATACTTAAGGTCTTTCCTGATGGCTCATCACTTTTTGTATCAGTAAAGGCTATTACACCAGATGGACCATTACTACCAAATGTTATTGCTCCAAAACCATCGGAGGTATTTTGACAATATACTAAACTATTTAAGGCTGATACGTGAGTTACTTTTTCTGCACCAATACCTGTATCCACTGCTTTATATTCACTTAAGTTTTTACTATTTTTTAAATCATATAATATTACACTATTATTATCAGAAATAAATACATAACTACTGTTAAATATTGGAATATATCCAGAGGTATCATTTACAATCTTACTTTCCTTTGCCACAAAACAATTTGTAAGTTCAGTTGTTTTACTTGTAACATCGTTTTTATTTTTACAAGTATATTTACCAATTAAATTTTCTTTATCTTCATCTGAATAAAAATATAGTTTTCCATCATAATAATTTACGAAATCAAGTTTAGAGTTAAATGCTCCTTCATAAACATTGATAACTTTTTCTTTATCATCATAAGTAATTGTAATTTTACCATTACTATATGTAAATTCAAAAGGTTTTTTAGTTTCTTTTAAAGAATTTTTTTCATCAAAAATGTAAGATATTTTATAATCAAGACTCTTTAACTTAATTTCTTCCTCATTTAATTTATTTAAGTTATTATCATAAATAGTCATTTTCCTACTGTTAATCCCAAATACAAAATCTTTATCAAGCATTATATACTCATATTCTTTATTTATAACTTTATTACCATTTAAATCATATAATGTATTATTACTTACAATAAATTTATCATTAAATGCACTTATTTCATTACTAAATTCTTTAGAAATTTTATTATCATCCTTTATTAAATAGTAAGATGAATCTTCTTTAGCAATAAATGTATCATCACTATTATATATATCAATGTAGTCATATTTTGCTTTAGCAAGTTCTTTTACTTCATCATTAACTAATAAAACACCATATTTATCTTTTTCATCAGTAAAGGCTACAATGCCCTCTTTTGTAGAGCCAACTTTAATGGTTTTATATGAACTTTCTTTTTTCTTATCAGTTATATTATATAAATTAATTATATCGCCATCTTGAACAAAGACATATTTATTATTATATATTTGACTTCTTCTTTGCAAAGGGCTTTCTTTTTCATCTAAATAAACAGGTAAATCAGTTTTATTTTCATCAGTTAAATATGCTACATAACATTTATTTTCGTCTTTATTTTCGCAAACATAATCACCAATAGTTTTATCATCTTTATCTAAAAATTTTAATGTTCCATCATTATAAATGTAATTATCTTTTTCCACGATAACAGGTTTTTCTTTATTATCCTCTTCTTTATTATCTTTTTTTATAACAAAAAAATATACTAAAATAAAGGCTATTACTAAAACAATTAATGATATACTTACTATAAAAATAATTTTCTGTTTTTTAGTAAGGTTTTTAAAAGAAAACTTCTTTTTATTTTTTTGCGGTTTCTTTTTCTTTTCTTTAGTTATAACCATTTCATCATCTTGAATAGACACTTTATCTTCATCATATAAAGTATCCTCAACATTATTATTTATTTCGACAATAACATTTGTACTATCATCATATTCATTTTTAAAATCATCCATACTTTTCACATCCTATTTTCAAGATAATTATAGCAAATATA
>DJOC01000053.1:0-1460 GCA_002439555.1 Caryophanales bacterium UBA6448
TATAAATCAAATATATAAAATTATAAATAAGTAAAACGATATGAGAAAGGAAAAATCAATCTAATAGAAATTAATAATTCCTTAAGATTGATTATACGTAATAATATATGAATAAAGAAAAAATTGGTAAGTATATTAAGTTTTTAAGAGAGAAAAATAATTTAACGCAAGAAGAACTTGCTAAAAAAGTGCCAGTTACAAGGGAGGCAGTAAGTAAATGGGAAACAGGAAGAAGAATTCCTGATATTGAAACTTTAATAATTTTAAGTAACATATTTGATGTGCCAATTGAAAGTTTGCTTTCTGGTGAAGAAAGTAATAATGCAGTGGTTAATTTATATAAAGATAATATAAAGTTACATAAAAAAGTCGGAGTTCTTTTACTAATAACAATCTTAATAATTATTATATTTTTAATCTATTATTTTTTTAATAATTATAATTCATTTAAATTTTATAATTTAACCGGAGGTAATGATAATTTTATACTAGAAAATAGTGTTATGTTTGTTTCAAAAGAAAAATTTTTTATTAGTATTCCAAAAGTAAGTAGTATTAATAGTGATGAAATTAATTATAAAAAAGTATATTATTTAGATAATAAAAATGAAAAGCATTTAATTTTCGAAGGTAACTCTGATGTCCTTAATTACAGTGAAAACAATGGCTACAATGAAAGTATTAATTTTAAAAATTTAGATAATATAATTAATAACCTATATATTGATATTTATTATGAAGATAATATAGATACAGTAAAAATAAACTTATTTTTAACATATTCAAATGATAATTTGTTTACAAAAAAGGTAAAAAGTATATCTTAAAGTGTAAAGTAGTGACAAATAAGTTTGTTAATATTTAATTAGTGTTATATAATTATATTAGGTGATAAAAAATATGAGAAATGTAGGAACAGTAGTAAGGGGAATAAGAACTCCCGTAATTAAAGAAAATTCTAATTTGGAGGACATTGTAGTAGATAGTCTTTTAAAAGCTAGTGAAAGTGATAATTTTACTTTTCACGATAAAGATATTGTTGCAGTAACTGAAGCGGTAGTAGGTATTGCAATGGGAAACTATGTAACAGTGGATGAAATTGCTAAAGATATTAAAAATAAGTTTGGCACTAATCATATCGGTGTAGTATTTCCAATTCTTTCAAGAAATAGATTTGCAGTACTTTTATCTGCGATTGCAAGAGCAATGGATAAAATAACTTTACAAATTTCTTATCCATCAGATGAGGTAGGTAACGATATTTTAGATAAAAAAAGATTAAAAGAAAGTGGAATTAATCCATATACTGATGTTATTGATGAGAAAACATATTATGAAAAATTCGGTGATTTTAAACATATATTCACTGGAGTTAATATGGTTGATTTCTATAAAGATTTAGTAACAAAGGAAAATTGTGAAATAGAAATTATTTTAGCAAATGATCCTAAAAAGATTTT
>DJOC01000053.1:1630-12527 GCA_002439555.1 Caryophanales bacterium UBA6448
TGTAATGAAAAATATGGATTACTTGGATCTAATCGTTCTACTGAAGAAAGAGTTAAATTATTTCCAAATAATGCTCAAGGTTTAGTAGATAATATTCAAAGAAAATTATATGAAAAAACTGGTAAAAACATTGAAGTAATGATTTATGGCGATGGTGCATTTAAAGATCCAGTTGGTGGAATATGGGAACTTGCTGACCCAGTAGTATCTCCATATTATACAAAAGGCCTTGAGGGAAGTCCTAATGAAATAAAACTTAAATATATATCTGATAATAAATTCAGTAATTTGAGTGGGGAACAGTTAAATGAGGCTATTAAAAATGAAATTAGAACTAAAGATTCTAACCTTAAAGGAACAATTGCATCACAAGGAACAACACCTCGTAGATATGTTGATTTAATAGGTTCATTATGTGATTTAACATCAGGTTCTGGTGACAAAGGGACTCCAGTTGTATATATTTCAGGCTATTTTGATAATTATAGTGTAGACAATTAAGAAAATATATGGTAATATGTTAATGGCTTAGCCCGTTGGTGAAGTGGTTTAACACACTGCGTTCTCAGCGCAGCATTCAGGGGTTCGAACCCCCTACGGGTTACCATTATTAATATAAAATCTCTCTTGTAGAGGTTTTTTTGTATGTTAAAATAGTAAACATTAAATATAATCTTAAATTGACAAATAATTTGATTTGCCTTAAAATATATGTCAGATTTGTCAAAAAACTTAATATATATAAAGGAGAAAAGGTTATTATGGATAAAAAAGTAAAAAGTTTTGTTGAAAAGAAATATCAAGGTATATTAATTAGTGAATGTATAGAAACTGAAGTATTAGAAAAAGATCCAATGAAAATTGAAAATGATGGTTATATGCAAGGTTTTCGTTTTTATGATAGAATGTTCATTTCATTTGAAGGAAAAAGGTATACAAGTGAAAAATATAATTGTTCAAACTGGATTTACTTTGGCAAAAGACTGAGTTTTAGTGAATTTATTACTCAATATGGTAATAATCCGCATTATAAAGATTTAATTATCAATATGTCAAATGACAATTGCCAATATGTTTGTCAAATACAGAATGGTTCTTTTTTACCTATGAATAAGGGAGATGTAACTTTTGATGAATTTGCTGATTATAGAAAAAAAGAAGAGAAAAAATTGAAAGAAAAATCCACAATTGGTAAGAATTCTGTTCAAAATGAAAAAAGTAAAAGAACAAAAGTTGAAGCAGATGTTGATAAGTTAAAAGAAACTAAAACGAATGAAACTAGTATGAAATTAGTGAAAGATGAATCGTTGAAAACAATACCCTTAGATAATGGTGTTAACAAAAAAGATGAGAATAAAAATTCTAAATCAACACCTTCGAGTGAAAAGAATGTTAAAAGTCAAAGACAAAATAATGATTCTAAAGAATCTATTACTAGTGAAAACAATACTCAAAAAAAATATGATAAAGAGTCTGTTGCTAAAGCTATGTTTGATAAATTAGAGAAACATCGTGGAGAAGAAGTAACATGTACATGGTGGTGGCATGGCACAAAGCAGGAAACAATAGACAAATTATTTTCTATTACAGATTTTCTTTTGGTTAAAATTGGTCTAATTGAAATTCCATTTGTCGATTATGGAATGGCAATTTCTAGTATTATAGCAAAAAATGGTGAGGTATTATATTTAAATCCATATATTGAGGATGGATATAATAGAAAAACCCTAACAGAAATATATGAATCAAAAGCAAAAATATTTGGTAGTAAAATAGTAGAAGATGAAAAGGCAGGAAAATTGGAAAAATGGTCAGATTATAAAAAAAAATCTGATAAACTTGCAAGAGAAAAATCTGGTTACTATATATACTATGGATTTAATATGGTCAAACCTGAAAAATCATATCAATGGGCAGTTTTTTGTGCTAATAATAGAAATGAAAAATATTCAGAAATTGTTATTGAGGCAACTTTTGAAATGATAAGAAGGTTAAGCGTCAGTTCAATTCCTTTTGAAATAGCAGAAAAAGAAGTTTACAATGAAATGTTTCACCTAAGTGATTATATGATTGCCTCCGTTGCAAATGCTGTGGTGTACTTTTCAGAGCGTGGCGAAGAATATGGAATGTATTGGAATGAACAATTTGTTATCGAAAATTCAGGAGTTAAAAGAATTAAAAAGTTTTATAATACATAGTTACTAGAATATTTTATTTCATAAAAAAACCAGACTCACTGGAATTTTTATATTTGAATCAATCATCCAATAATGCTTTTATAAGATTTTGAACATCGTTATATTTTTTTCTTTTAGAATTATTTGAGATTTTTTATGACTCTTTTATTGCTTTTTCTAAATCCTTATTTAATTTTTGTTCAGAAATTTCAAATGGAATAGATTGGCTTTTTACACATTTAATTAAAAATATATTGATAGCGGTTGTCATATTTAATCCTAAACTTTTAAATAGTGAGTCGGATTCTTTTTTTAAATTTGAATCTATTCTAATATTAAGATTAGTTGTACTTGCTATGGTTTTCATATATCTTTCTCCTTTCTATATAATTATATGACAGTGTAATGACAAGGTCAACATTTAATAATATGAAAGTATTATATTAATAATAAGTAAAAAACTATATGTATATAATATATTAGAAAGAAAAAACATTGACGTACGTAAATAAATACGTTATAATAATGAGGAAGAGGTGAGAAAATGAACACTATTAATATAACTAATGCAAGAAACAATTTATATAAATTAGTTTCTGACGTAAACGTTGGTTATAATCCAATAACAATTGTTAATAAAAAAGGGAAAAATGCAGTATTAATTTCCGAAGAAGAGTATAAAAGTATGGAAGAAACTTTATATTTATCAAGTATTCCAAATTATGTTAATAATATAAATGACATAAGAAAAAATGAAAATTGGAAAGATGCAAAGGAGTATACTGCAGATGAAGAGTGGTAACAAATATATAATTAAATTTTCAAAACAAGCCGAAAAAGATAAGGAAAAACTGAAGAGAAGTGGGCTTGATAAAATTGCTAAAGAGATTTTAAATGTAATGCTTGTTGATCCTTTTGGATACCCACCACCTTTTGAAAAGTTAACTGGTGATTTGAGTGGATTATATTCGCGAAGAATTAATAGACAACATAGGATTGTATACGAGGTTGCAAAACTAAAAAAAGAAATACATATTTTGAGAATGTGGACACATTATGAATAAAAGAAACACTCATTAATTTGAGTTTTTTTGTGGTTATTATTTATCTAAATAAAAAAAGATGCTATTTTCTAGCATCAAATTTCTTTCTAAGTTCTGTATTTAAAATTTTCTTTCTCATTCTTAAATGATGAGGAGTAATTTCAACAAGTTCATCTTGATTAATAAAGTCAAGTGCAGCCTCTAAAGTGAATATTCTAGGTCTTTTTAGAACTACAGTTTTATCTGCATAAGCACTTCTTGTGTTTGTAAGTTCCTTTCCTTTAACAACATTTACAGCAAGGTCAACATCTTTATTACATTCACCAACAATCATACCTTCATAAACTTCTTCGTTAGGTTCAACAAACATTGTACCACGGTCCTCAAGGCCACCAAGAGAATAAGCAGTTGCTTTTCCTTCCATACTAGCAACAAGAACACCAAGTTTTCTTTCACCTATATTTATATTTTCAACAGGTTTAAATTCAGTAAATGTATGGTTCATTATACCATAACCTTTAGTTAGAGTCATAAAGTTTGTAGGAAAACCAATAAGTCCTCGAGAGGGAATTTCATAATTAATTCTAATTAAGTTTCCTAAATGTGTCATATTTCCCATTATGGCGCCTCTTTGAGAAAGCTCTTCGAAAACGCCACCCATATATTCATCAGTTATTTCTATTTGTAAATCTTCATAAGGTTCACATTTTACACCATCAATTTCTTTTATAATAACTTTTGGTTTAGAAACCTCAAGTTCGAAACCTTCACGGCGCATATTTTCAATTAAGATAGATAAATGAAGTTCGCCACGACCTAATACCATAAAGTTTTCACTATCAATTTGTTCAACCTTTAAACTTACATCTCTTTGAGTTTCTTTGAATAATCTTTCACCAATTTTTCTTGATGTTAAGATTTTACCATCTTTTCCAGAGAATGGAGAAGTATTAACTCCAAAAGTCATTTGAAGTGTTGGTTCATCAATATGAAGTATAGGTAGGGCATTGTGAGCACCAACATCAGTTAAAGTTTCACCAACTGAAATGTCCTCAAGGCCGGCAACAGCAACTATATCTCCGACAGTGGCACTTTCAATTTCAATTCTTTTTAGGCCAACATAACCAAAAAGTTTTTGAACTCTAAAGCTTTTTTCTGCACCATCAAGTCTAATACAGTTAACCATTTGACCAACCTTAATCTTACCATTAAATACTTTACCAACACCAATTCTTCCTACATAATCATTGTAATCAAGTAGGGCAGGTTGAAATTGTAGTGGTGCATTTTCATCTCCTGTAGGTTCCGGTATTTCAGAAACTATTAAATCCATAAGTGGTTTGAAACCTTTTTCTTGATCTAATGGATTATTTGAAAGTGAACTTGTTCCATTAGCGGCACTTGTATAAACTGTTTTAAATTCAATTTGTTCATCAGTGGCACCAAGTTCAATAAATAGTTCAAGTACTTCATCAACTACAGAGTCAACTCTTTGAGTAGGTTTATCAACTTTATTAATAACAACGATTGGTTTGCACCCAGCCTCTAAAGCTTTTTTTAGAACAAATCTTGTCTGAGGCATAGGGCCTTCATAAGCATCTACTACTAAAAGTACACCATCAACCATTTTCATAATTCTTTCAACTTCGCCACCAAAGTCAGCATGCCCTGGAGTATCAAGAATATTAATCTTATAACCATCATAGTCAACAGAAGTAGTTTTAGCAAGTATTGTTATACCTCTTTCTTTTTCAATATCATTTGTATCCATGCTTAAATTACTAATATCCTCATTTTCTCTAAATGTATGAGTATATTTGATAATTTCATCTACTAATGTAGTTTTACCATGGTCTACGTGCGCAATAATTGCAACATTTCTTTTTTTCATAAATAAATCACACCTTTTTTTCTTTTGGTATTATAGCACTAAATATTTGAAATAATCAATAGAAAGAAGTAATTTTCTATTTCTAATTGTTATTTTTTGTGATAAAATAAATTTGTTAAGGGTATTTTGCAGTATATGAGGTTTTTATGAAAGATGTCACTAAAGAAATGATAAAGATTTTTAAATTGAAAAAATTAGGGTGTGACTTTATGGGCTATGAATTTGTCAATCCTAATGAACTTAGTTTTCATCATTTAATTGTGGCTAGAAAAGATTCGCAGATTTTAGGTATTGGTGATGGCTATTTATTTTGGAATGGTGCAATACTTAGACAAAAAACTTCACACGATTACCTTCATTTAATTGAAAGAATTGATCGTGATAGATTTAATTACATTACTTGTCAAATGATTGATGAAAATACTGCAAATATGATACTTTATGATAATTTAGTTAAAATAAATGATTGTTTAGATAGTTTTGAAAGGGAATATTCTGGTCATAGTAATAAAAAACATCCTAAAGATCCTCTTATAAAGGAATCTTATACACGAAGGCTTGTTAAAAAATAAATGATAACTTGAAAATGGTTATCTTTTCTTATATAATGTTAGTAGAAGGTAGGTTGTTATGAAAAAAGGTTATATTATAGGTATTATAGTTGCTGTTATAGTGATAATTGGTGTATCACTTGGTAGTGGCTATAATAAAATGGTTAAAGAAAATGAAAATGTTGAAAGTGCTGCAGCACAAATTGATGTTCAACTTAAAAGAAGAACAGATTTAATTCCAAATTTAGTAAACACTGTTAAAGGTTATATGACTCACGAACAAAATGTTATTGATAGTATTACAACTGCTCGTGAAAATTTAGTAAATGCAAGTACTATTGAAGATAAAGCAAGTGCTAGTGAAGATCTTACTAAAGCATTAAACAACTTATATGTAGTTGTAGAAAATTATCCTGATTTAAAATCAAATACTAATTTTATAAATCTACAGGATGAACTTGCAGGAACTGAAAATCGTATTGCTGTTGCAAGAAAAGATTATAACGATGCTGTTAAAGAATATAATAATCTTGTAAAAACATTTCCTAATAATTTAACTGCATCTTTATTTAATTTTGAAGAAAAATCTTACTTTGAAATTAGTAACTCTGATAAAGAGGTTCCAAATGTATCTTTTGAATAGAATTAAGTTTTTAATTCTATTTCTTTTATTAGGTATTTTAAATGTAAATGCAATAGTTAGTCCAACAAAAGAGTTTTATGTTAATGATTATGCAAATATTTTATCTTCGGAAACTGAAAAATATATTGTTGATAAAAGTAGTCGTCTTGCAAATGTTGATGGGACTCAAATAGTCGTTGTTACTGTAAAAAATTTAGAGGGTGACTCAATTGAAAATTATGCAAATACTTTATTTAGAAATTTTGGTATAGGAGATAAGACTAAAAATAATGGATTACTCCTTTTACTTGCTCTTGAGGAAAGACAGTTTAGGGTAGAAGTAGGTTATGGTCTCGAGGGAATTTTACCTGACGGTAAAACTGGTAGATTTCAAGATACTTATATTATTCCTTATTTAAAAGATGATAAATGGGATGAAGGTATAAAAAATGGTTATGATGCCTTTTATAAAGAAATAGTTGTTCAGAATAATTTGAATTTAAATTACAATGAACCATATGCAAATGGCTATAGTGATTCTACATTTATTATAGGAATAGGTATGTTTCTAGGATTTATGTTAGGTATAATAATTCGTTTTATGGGATTTAGTAAAAAAGCTATTTTTACAATTATATATTTTTTTACAATTACTTTTATATCTCAAGCAGGAATTAAGTTAATATCAGATTTATTTTCTTTTTATAATTTAATGGGTTATTTCTTTGGCTTATCTATTAATGTTTTATCAGGAATAAGTACAAGTTATGGTCATTATCGAGGTGGTTCTTCATTTGGAGGATCATCTGGTGGTTCATCCGGAGGTTTCTCTGGAGGAGGAGGTTCTTCGGGTGGTGGAGGATCTACCCGAGGTTTTTAACAAAAAACACTTGATTTTTGTATTAAAATATAGTATATTATAAATGAACACGAAAAAGTGTTTTTTTATTGGAGGAAATATGGCAAAAGAAAATGAAAAAACAAAAAACGTAAAAAAAGTGAAAACAGTTAAGAAAGCAAAAACAAAAGCACCTAAAGAAAGTTATTTAAAAGGCGTTAAAAAAGAAATGAAGCTTGTTAAATGGCCAACATTTAAAGAGGTAATTAAGTATGCTATTGCAACAGTTATTATGTGCTTAGTTGTATGTGGATTTTTCTTACTATTAAATTTACTTTTATCTTTAGTGAAAGGATGGATTAACTAATGGAAGAACAAAAAAAAGAGTGGTATGTAGTAAATACCTATTCAGGACATGAACTTGCTGTAAAGCAAAAACTTGAAATGCGTACTGAAAGTATGGGTATGCAAGATTATATTTTTAGAGTAATAATACCAGAAACTACTGAAGTTGAAGTAAAAGATGGTGTTAAAAAAGAAAAAGTTAAAAAGATGTTCCCAGGTTATATTTTAGTGGAAATGATAATGACTGATGAAGCGTGGTATATTGTTCGTAATACACCTGGTGTTACAGGATTTATCGGTTCAAGCGGAAAAGGTGCAAAACCAACACCACTTCCACCTCAGGAAATTGATAGAGTTCTTGCCACTATGGGAATGAGTAGAGTAAATATTGATAATGAAATAAAAGTGGGAGATACTGTAAATATTATTGATGGACCATTCAATGGTATGAGTGGTAAGGTTGATAGTATGGATGCTGAAAATAACCGTCTTACAATTATTATTGATTTATTTGGTCAAGAAACTTCAGTTGATGTTGAAAATTACCAAGTTAGTAAATATTAAAATTAATCTTTATGGTTAATTTTTTTTTACAATATTTTTTAAATATAGTATAATAATACTATAGAAGGGTACTTATATGAAGAAAAATTTAATAATTGGAATAATTTGTTATGTAATTACGGGAGCATTAACAATACTTTTTTTAGCAACCTCAGTTAGTGTAAAATTAATTATGCCTGAACTGGAAAAGGTGATAGTTTTATGTATTGCCTCATTATTTGCTTACTGTGGAGGAAGATTTTTAACAAAATACCATAATTCAAAGAAATATATGAAAGCAAGTATTTGGGTAATGTTTATTCTTTACTTATTATTACTTATCAATTTTATGATTTTAGGAAATAATTTTGGTAGAAATTTTGAATTTATTTTCACAGCTTCAAAAGAAACAATTAAATCTTATTTTGATAATAATTTTAATGTTATTCCATTTAATACAATTAGAAATTATTTAAATAATTCAGGAGTTTATTTTGATATTAAGTTAGTTTGTATAAATATATTAGGTAATTTAATATGTTTTATGCCTTTTGCATTTTTCTTAAAGTATTTATTTAAAAGAGAAAACAAATTTATTAACTTTTTCTTAACAATTTTATTAATAGTTATTTCTTTTGAACTTATTCAGCTTATAACACTTTCTGGATCATTTGATATTGATGATATAATCCTAAATACTTTAGGGTCAATACTATTTTATCTTTTCATAAGTTTAAAAGGCATTGATAAATTACTTAAAAATATCTTCTTTTTAGAAAAGAATAAAATCATTTTTAAAGATTTTATAAAACCTATAATAAGTATATTTATTTTCTTAGTTACATTATTTTCTATTATATTTTTATTTATTAAGCAGTCTAATGATAGTAATAAAAAGTGGAATGAAATTTATGATCCTTTGATAGAGTTTAGTTATGATAAAACTTGCAGTGAAGATAATATGTTTTATGAAGATGATCTTTTTGAATATTATTTTGAATGCTATGATAAAGATAAATTTTATTTAATTATTAATAAAGAAGATAAACTTTTAATTAAAGATTTTTTAGATAACTCTAAATACGTTTATGATATAGAAAAGCTAACTTGGAAGTTAAAACAAAATAATATTGAATATTATACTAAACATAAAAATCCTAATTATATTTTACATTTACCGAAGTTTGAAACTGATTTTGGTTATAAAGGTGTAAAAAATGATTATGTAAATATAGTTGTTAAAGGAGTAAGTACTTCGATATATGATTTAGATTTAAATTTTATTCCTTTAAAAGAGGGGAAAACCACTATTGATTTTAAGGTTACAAACGAAGGTAGAGTTTATACATATACGTTTGATATAACAATAGATAAAGATTTAAATTTAAAATATGAAATAAAAAATTAATCTTCACGGATTAATTTTTTTTCTATTTTAGAAATAATAAAATATAATAAATAAGAAAATATTAAGAGTATAAATACTCCGGAAATTACTAAATCTAAATCAAATATTTGGGAGCCATACATAATTAAATAGCCAATACCTTTTTGACAAGAAAGAAATTCCCCAGTTATAACACCTATTAATGTTAAAGATATATTTAGTTTTAATGATGAAATAATTGTTATGTAAGAAGACGGAATGATTAATTTAGTAAGAGTTTGAAATTTATTTGCATTAAACGTTTTAAACATTTTAATCTTTATTTTATCAGTATTAAGAAAACCATTATACATTGAAAGGGTAGTTACAATTAAATTTATTAAAAGTGCCATAATTATAATACTTTTCATATTTGCTCCGAATATAATTAAGATTATCGGACCTAAAGCAACTTTAGGAAGAGCATTTAAAATTACTAAAAATGGTTCAAAAATTTTAGAAACAATAGGGTATTCATAAAATATAATTGCTATTAATACACCGATTATTCCTCCGAGTAAAAATGAAAGTAAAACTTCATATAAAGTTGTAAATATATGAGAAAATAAATTACCTTCGATAAATAGTTTTTTAATTGTTAAATAAATTTTTGATGGACTTGAATATATAAATGAGTTAATTATACCTTTTCTAGTTAAAAATTCCCACATAAATAGTAAAAAGAATGCAATTAAAATTCTAGTTAGTTTTATAAGAAAATTTTTTCTTTTTATTGATTTTAAATATAAAGTTTGATTACTATATTTCATCTAAATCCCTCCATATTTTATCATAATAATCACTAAATTCTTTACATTTACGATTATTTATTGGTGTGGATTTATTTTCCATTTTAATGTCATAAATTTTTTTAACTATACTAGGTCTTTTTGAAAGAACAATTATTTTATCACTTAAACTTATGGCTTCAGCAATGTCGTGAGTAATCATAATAACAGTTTTCTTTTCCTTTTTAATTATATTATAAACATCATCAGAAACACTTAATCTTGATTGGTAGTCTAGAGCAGAAAATGGTTCATCTAAAAGAAGTATATCTGGTTTAATAGCAAGTGTCCTGATTAGAGCAACTCTTTGAATATTGTATGGACACTTTATACTAAATTTTTTAATTTCGATTATTAGATAATATGATTATTATCAATTTGTTTTGTTTCATTTACATATTGATAGTTTAATGCATTTTCACTTGAAACAGCGGATTTGTTAGTTGCCTTTTCATAAGAAGCTCTTGCATCATTTGCAACTTGTCCACCTTTACGAGCAACTTTCAAATTTTCTTTAAAATCTTGAGGATTTTCTGATTTGGCTATATCACGAGTAGCAATTTCTCCTAAAGCTGTAAGTAATACTTCTATATCAGTCATATTATCTCTTAAGGATTCTTTTCTAATACCTTTATATGCTTTATATTCACTGGCTTTCATACCTGACCAAGTC